>DATHJA010000095.1:0-4132 GCA_035316475.1 Edaphobacter sp.
CGCGCCATGGAGTACAGCATGAAGGACGAGACCGGCTGGGGCACCCTCTCGCGCTTCGCCTTGTGCTGTAGATGGAAGATGACGCTGGACAGCGCGAATCCTGTGCATGCGTTCGTCGATCTTTGATTGAGCACGGGGATCGCGATCGACGGCGCCAGCATCTCGGCGGGGATCAGCATCACCGACGGCTGGTACTGCCGGTCCCGCAGGTCGATACTGTCGGGAACCACGTTCCGCTTCGGCCACTTCAACTGCTTTGCGGAGACCTTTGCGGCGGTCTTGGCCGCCGCTTTCTTGCGGGTTGAAGCGGACTTCTTCTTCGTTGCCATGCAGACACTCCTCGGATGGAATGAGACGCGCGGGCCCTGTTTTGGCTTGGGTGTTGCCGGGTGTTGAAGGATCCGCTCTACGATAACCCACCAGACGCGGTGCGCGCAGAATGCGGCTATGCCCCGTGACCCGCCTCGACGACCTCGTAGGGACGCATCATCTCGTTGTCCTCGTGCTCCAACAGATGGCAGTGCCATACGTAGCGCCCCGTATAGCCTTCGAACGGAACGATGATGCGGGTGACGTTGCCTTTTTCGCAGCGTACCGTATCCTTCCATCCGGCCTCTTCGGGAGCAGGCGGAAGGGCGCGGCCGGTGTAACGCATCTCGCCGGTATCCTGGAAGTGAAAGACATCGAAGCTGCGGCGGTCGAGGATCTGGAACTTCACAAGATGCAGGTGAATGGGGTGCGTGTCCTCGGTCAGGTTCACGAGCTCCCATATCTCCGTGGTGTTGATCACGGGCTTTTCCGTGACGGGATGATGCCAGGGGGTGTTGTTCAGCAGCATCCCCATGGACTCCTGCACCTTGTTCATGGACTCGTCGAGCGTCAGCCTCCTGGTTTTTACCGCGCGGCTCTCTGGAATTCTCGCGACAGGACGCAGTGTCGAGGGCAGCGAGCTCGAATCTTTCGTGCCCGTAGTGGCCACGCGAAACTCCATGATGTCGAAGCTGTCGCTCTTCAACACGATCTTCTGGCCTGCGTATGCGCTGAAGTCGAAGACGATGTCTGTTCGTTCCGCTGGAGATACCAATACGCGCTTCGTCTTCACGGGAGCTTCCAGCAAGCCCTGGTCTCCTCCGATGATATTCATCTCAAGGAGATTGCCGAACGACAGACGGAAGAACCGCGCGTTCGAGCCGTTCATCACGCGGAACCTGTACCTGCGCGGTTCGACGTCGAGGTACGGGAAGAGCTTTCCATTGGCCAGCATGACGTTGCTGTAGACCTCGGGGACCCAGGGAGATTTTGGATCGCCGGAGACGGGATACTCCAATTGCCCGTCGGAGCGTAGAAAGCGATCGAAGAGCATCAGGGGAATCTCGTACTTTTCCTTGGGCAGGTTCAGCGCGCCCTCGGCTTCGTCGCGTATGAGGAACAACCCTTGCAAACCGGCGTAAATGTTCAGCCGGTTAATCCCCATGGTGTGGTCGTGGTAGAAGAGCAGCGCCGCATCCTGCCGGTTGGGATAGTGGTAGAGCAGCGACTTGCCGGGCACGACCCAGTCCTCGGGGTAGCCGTCGCTTGCGGCTGGCGTTCGTCCTCCGTGCAAGTGGACCACGCAGCGCACCTCAGGCTGATCGGCCTCGGCTCCATGCAGCGTGTGGTCGATGGGCAGAAAGTGCTTCTGCGGAAGCTGATTGATCCACTCGACCATCAGGCCGTGCCCGCTACGCGTCTCAAAGAGCGGCCCAGGTGAGGTGCCATTGAAGCCCCACATCCGCGTCGGCGGCAGATCGTGGTGCACCTTCTGGTGGATCTCCTGCATGGTGACGCGATACAGCGGGAGGTTTTTCGATGAGTTCTCCGGATCGGGATGCATGGCAGTGCTTTTGACCACTGCAGGCAGGGGAAGAAGATCGACGAAGGGCTTCAATGTGTTGGGATCGAGCGCCTTGGATGGTGCAGCGATGCCGCTGGCGATGGCCGTTCGTTCGATGGAGAGCCCCGTGGCCAGAACACCGGCACGGCGGAGAAACCTTCTTCGTGAGATCAAAATCCGTTCACTCGCTTTCTTTCAAAAACAAGAAGACGACGAGGGTGCGGGAGCAGTTTCGCTCCAGCACCCTTCGTCTATCCAGTTACTTTACTGCTGCCTTGCCAAGACTAGTACGAGCCGTTGCCCCAACCACCGTCGTGGTCATGGCCATCGTGATCGTGACCTCCATCATGGGCCCAGCCGCCATTAGTCGGTACGCCGGTGCTTTCATCCAGAAGGAAGTTGCCGTTCTGCGGGTTCTTGAAGTCGAACAGGCCGAGCAGCGAGCCAGCGCGGCTGTCGAACGAGCCTTCGATCCTCTGTCCGCCCACCCAGTTGTCCTCGATGAAGCGCAGTATCGAGCTCTGATCGGTCACTGCGTGGTCCACGTAGTTGTGCTTCGCATACGGCGAGATCACCAGCAGAGGCAGTCTCGGACCGTAGCCGCAGCGGCCCTGGGCATGCAGCGCGGTCGTGCTGGAAAGAGCCGTCGAACCATCTCCGCAGGAGCCAGTAGCCAGAAGGGCATCGGCCTCTGAAGAGGACTGGTTCACAATCGGGCTCATCTGGTGATCGTACCAACCGTCGGAGTCATCGTAAGCGATGATGACGGCGGTGTGCTCCCAGTCGCGGCCCTGCTGTTGCAGGAAGTTGATGACGTGAACGACGAAAGCCTGCTCGTCCAGCGGATCGGAGTATCCGGCGTGGCCGTCCTGGTAGCCCGGAGCCTTCAGGAAGCTGACCGCCGGGAAGTTGCCCGCCTTCACCGCGGCAAAGAAATCGTCCGTGTCGTACTGGTGGTTTGCCGCATCACCGTCAAAACCGATAGAGCGCACCGACGAGGGACGCAGGTGCTTCGGGTTGGCGGTCGAGGCATAGTACTGGAACGGCTGGTGGTGGGGAATGTAATCAGCCTTCTTCGTCTTCGTGATCTGCGAAGTGGTCGACCGGCTGCAGCCGGTCGATCCGTCCGCATTGGTCTTCATCAGGTTGAAGCCACCCTCGAAGAAACCCCAGGTGACGCCACGGCTATTCAGAAGGTCACCGATATTCTGGCCGCCGAACTGCACCGTCCCTGTTCCCGAGCAGACGTCGCCGATCGGATCGGCATCGCTGATCAGGGTCTGGCCACCGCTGCCGTCGGGAACAACCGAGTCACCCGCGCTCACAGCGTCCACGATTCCACCGGTCTGACCCGAGATCAGGTTGATTGCACCGGGGGTTGAGGGTCCGAAGGTTGTGTCGTAGGAGTTGTCGCTCATTGCGTACTGCTGAGCGTAGTTCCAGAGCGCCGTGACGGTGTTTCCGTCGTAGTAGCCCATCACCAGGGCGTTGGTCGTCTGGCCAGTCGGAGGAGGTCCAGGAGTTCCGGTGTACTTGGGGAAGCCGTCCATCAGGCCGCCGTGAAAGGCCTGCTGCTCCGGAGTGTAGTCGTGGTCCTGATCTGCGGTTGCCGCCTCCGAGCGGTCCAGCCGGAACGGGTTCGAGGCACCGGTTCCATTCAAGGTCTTGTTCAGGAAGTTGGGATTGTTATAGAGAAGACCGTCGGTGTAGCCGTTTACCGCGGGAGTTCCGGGTGCAGCCACAAACCGGGGCTCGCCCTTCGGATTCAGCGCGTTGGGATAGGTGCCGAAGTAGTGATCGAAGGAGATGTTCTCCTGAAAGATCACAACCAGGTGCTTGATCGGGGTGGAGGTTTCTTTATAGCTGGATTGCGCATTGGCTAGGGAGGGCCCAAAAATCTGTCCTGCCACAAGGACGCTGGCGACAGTGCTCGCTAAAAATTTCTGCATACAATCTCCTTGAACGAAGGGCCGGTCGTAGCTGGCCTGTTCAAGGTGTAGTCATCGATCGTGAAAAAACGGTAACTGGCAAATGAATTGTTCAGATGCTCCGACGGGGGGTGCAGGATATGTCATTCCCTATCTGCACCTTTTAAAAAGCGCAGGCGGCAGGAGAATTCGCTCCTGCCGCCTGCAACTCCAGCACGCCCTGCAGTTACTTCTTCTCCTCCGGGGCGGCGTTGGGATAGATCCCCTGGAGAGGAGCGGTCTTCTGGCGTTCGAGCTCCGGGTGCGGGAAGGGCTTGCGCGGCATCATCGC
>DATHJA010000096.1:0-5610 GCA_035316475.1 Edaphobacter sp.
CTCGCTGGCGAAGTATCTGCCCGAGAACGGCGTTCGCGTGGATGTGCTGACGGCGCGGAATGCTCCGGCGGTGGGGAAGGATCTGACGCTTCTGCGGCAGGTTCCGCAGGAGGTCATGGTGCATCGGACATGGACGCTCGATCTGCCCTTCTGGCTGCGCAAGTCGGTAAAGAAGGCCCTGACGGGGGGTAAGGCGAGACCTGCTGCGACGGTTGCGGCTGCGCCGGATCGGAAGGGCGGAGGGAACCCGATCAAACGCATGATCGGCAACCTGCTTCTCCCGGACCCGCAGGTGGGGTGGCTTCCGTTTGCTCTTCCAGCCGCGGCGAGGATCATCCGCAGGCGCTCGATCGATGCGGTGGTGATTACGGTTCCGCCGTTCTCGAGCGTGAAGCTTGTTCCCCGGCTGCGAAAGCTGTTTCCTTCGCTTCCCATCGTTGTTGACTTCCGCGACGAGTGGCTTACGACGACGCTGGATCTTGTCAGCTTCAACAACAACAGCCGTGCACGCGTGGTCGCGGAGAAGACAGAGCGCGAGGCCGTGCGGGATGCGACGGAGGTCGTGCTGGTGACCGAGGCGGCGCGACGCGAACTGCAATCACGCTATCCGGATGTGCCTGCGCAGAGGTTTGTCTGCATCAACAACGGGTATGATGTGACTCCGCCGACAGTGGAGACTGTGCTGGCGGCATCTCGAGCGGTTCCTCCATCCGGGCAGAGGAAGATTGTTCTTACCTATATTGGGACCGTTTATGGGTCGACTGCTCCGGGTAGCTTTGTTGAGGCGGTCCTGGGGCTGCCCGCGGAGATCCGGTCGCGGCTACATGTTCGTTTTATCGGCCACATTGAGGCGGAGTCCTATCGCGAACAGCTTCTCTCATTGGGAGATGCGATTGAGCTGAAGGGGTTCGTTCCGCAGGCCGAAGCGCTCGCCGCAATTCGCGATACCGATTATCTGCTGCTGATTACGCACGACAGAATCAATGTCGCGGCGAAGTTCTACGATTATCTCGGCGGCGGCAAGCCGATCTTCGGTGTCGTTCATCCTGATGGTGATGTGCGCCGGCTACTGGAAGAGACTGGCGCGGGTAGATGGGCAGATGTTGATGACCCGGAGGCGATAGGGAAGATGCTGCTGGAGACGGTGGAGGATGCTGGGCCCCAGCTTCAGCCGGATTACTCGCGCATTGCCGCGTATCATCGCCGTCCACTCGCAACACGGTATGCCGGGCTCTTGAAAGGGCTGGTACAGGCGGCTGCGGACGAGCGGAAGGAGACGGACTTGTCCCTGAGGGGAGCGTCATGAGGGTCGCGGTGATCACGAGGTACTTTCCGACCTCGCAGGAGCCCTGGGCGGGGCACTCCGCTTTCCAGACGCTGCGGATTCTGGCCCGGCAGTGTGAGCTGAAGGTGTTTTATCCGGAGTCGCAGTATCCGCCGATGCTTACGCCCGGGAGTCGTGCCGGGAGGCAGATCGACTTCGAACACAGGGTTGATGGAGTGGAGGTGGAGTACATCCCCTATTTTGCTCTGCCGGCGGTTTCGCGGCCGCTGAACGGATTTTCGGCGTCGCGCAGCATTCTTTCCAGGGTGCGGGCGTATCGCCCGGAGATCATCCTGAATTACATCGTCTATCCGGATGGGGATGCTGCTTTGAGGGTGGCCCGGGCGCTTCGCGTGCCCTTGGTGGTTACGGCGATCGGCTCGGACCTGAACGTCATACCCGATCCTGTCTGCGGCTGGCTTACGCGGCGAGTGCTTCGCGAGGCGGACTTTACGGTCACGGTCAGCGGAGATCTTCTGAAGACTGCGCGCAGGCTGGGAGCTCCCGTTGAGCGAAGCGGCGCCGTGCTGAACGGCTGCGATACTACGATCTTTCATCCGCGCGATCGCGCCGAGGCCCGGGCCGCTCTGGGGATTCCAGGGGATGCCGAGGCAGTCGTCTACGTCGGCCGGATGGACATGGCAAAGGGTCTGGGAGAGCTGATCGCGGCCATCGCCGATCTGCGAGAGAGACGCCCGCATCTGCATGCGTGGATCGTGGGAGATGGTCCTGCCCGCCAGGAGCTCGTGGATGCGATTGCGAGCCATGGCGTCGGGGATCGGGTCACGCTTATGCCGTCCTGTTCTACGGACAAGGTTGCGCTGTGGATGGCTGCCTCGGACCTGATAACGCTCCCCAGTTACCGGGAGGGCTGCCCGAATGTCGTCATCGAGGCTCTCGCCTCCGGACGGCCTGTCGTGGCGACCGACGTTGGCGGTATTCCGGAGCTGATGGACGACCGCAGCGGCCGTCTGGTCCCGGCGCGAGACAGCCAGGCCCTTGGCAAGGCGTTAGACGAGGTTCTGTCGCAGCCGTGGGATGCTGCGGCGATCGCGGCCCGCCATGGCAGAAGCTGGGCGGATGTCAGCCGCGACGTTGAGAAGGTCCTCACGGCTACGCTGGAGCGGGCCGGTTCGTCCAGGACGAAGTCTCTGGTCTAGTTGCAAAACGTTCCGGCTAGTAAAGCCGGGTCCGTTGAGAAGAGATGGGTTGTGGTGAACCTACGGTTCCATCGGTCCTCTTTGCGGTGGAGGATCGCAGGGGGCGCGGAGGAACCTCGGGCATTCCAGCCTCGCTGAGCTTATACAGCAGCGACCGGTAGCTGATCTGCAGCCATTTGGCGGTCTTCTGCCGGTTCCAGCTGTTTGCCTGCAGGACCTTCAGGATGATCTGTCTCTCCAGGTCGTGCGTAGCCTGCCGGGTGATGTTCTTCAGCGAGACCGGCTCGCTGAGGTCGATTTCGGCGGTGATGCCGTTGCGCGCCTGATCCGGGATAAGTTCGGCGACCAGAGCGTCTTCGCTGCCGATGAGGACATAGCTGCGGATGAGGTTCTCGAGCTGGCGGATGTTTCCTGGCCAGTGGTAGCTCTGCATGAGCCGCATTGCGCTCTTGGACAAGAGCTCCGGTGTGTGGCGGAAGATCCGGGAGTAGTGCTCGATGAAGTAATCGATCAGGATCGGCAGATCGGCGATGCGCTGGCGCAGCGGAGGGAGATTGATGGTGACAGCATTGATGCGGAAGAGGAAGTCGAGCCGGAAGGTCCCATTCTCCACCTGGGTTCGCAGATCTACATTGGCCGCCGAGACCAGCCGTGTGGCAATGGAGCGGGATTCGTGTCCGCCTACACGGACGAAAGTCCCATCCTGCAGCACCTGAAGAAGTTTCGACTGAACGTTGAGGTCAAGGCTGCCAACCTCGTCTAAAAAGAGGGTTCCGTTGTGGGCCTGCTCGACGCGTCCTAATTTTGTGGTGCTGGCGCCGGTGAAGGCTCCCTTCTCGTAGCCGAAGAGCTCTGTCTCCAGAAGGGAATGAGGGATTGCCGGACAACTGACCTTGACCAGGCTGCCCCGGGAACGGAGGGACAGGGAGTGAAGTAATTGAACACAGATCTCTTTTCCGGTACCGCTCTCTCCCTGGATTAGGACTGGAACATCGGTCTCGGCTACTTTTTCTATTTTATTTCGAACAGCTTGCATCGCAGGAGTTTTACCGAAGAGGATGTCCATCGGCGGCAGACTGAAAGACGCAGCGGATTCAGCGTTATGAACCAAGTTGTTTTTCCCATCTTTGGGTTTATCAAGGCAAAGAGTGCAATACCTTTCACTGAGCACGTTGTGCTCCAATTCGGGAGGGGGAGAGGAGGTTCCGCGGTGCAAATCTGCTACGAAGGCTCCCTCATGGGAGAGAGTTTTTTGCAAACGAACGGTGAAGCAGTGTTTATGGGAGATTTTGAAGGTAACCTTAATGTGCCTTACTTGAGTAACATGGAAGAGATCGGAGCATTTTGCTCAATCAGAGGGTCTGAATTTGTGGGGGATAGGCTTTCTTTTCCTCTGGAGTGGTAAACATTTTTCTCTTTTGTCGGCAAAATTATTAACATTTTTGTGTCGCACATTGGACAAACCGAACTAAAATCCGACTAGTAGCTCTACCGGGAGATCTCCCCACTTCACGGGTGGTTCGGGTTACAGTACATAGGCTGGGAAACCAGGCACGACCAATGCACGACCAGCCGGGTTCGCAAGGTTCGGGCGCAAGAACTCGAATCGGCATCATAGGGGTGTTGGTATGTCGGCTTCTCCGTCTTACAGCATGTCGTCTGCTTTGAAGTCAGTGGCTAAATCCCGTCCTCAGGTCCTTATCCTGGAACCTGATCTCGCGGTATTGGACTATCTTCGTCTGACACTGGGAGATCGGTTCGCGCTCAGCCTCTTTTCCGAGGAGAAGTCCCTTCTGGACCGCCTCGAGCAGAACGATGATCCCGACATTCTGTTGCTTGCGCTGCACTCGGGCCGTGAACCTCAACCACTTCTGGCCCATATACGTGCCACGCGTCCCAATCTTCCGGTTATTGTGCTCTCCTGCTCGGCTGAGCTGCGCGACCTGGAGATGGTGATCCGGCTTGGCGTGCGCGCCATCGTGATGAAGCCCTTTGTGGGCAAAGACATTGAAGAGACGATCGAAGAGCATCTTGTCTCGGCGGATCGCAAGGGGGCAGCGGCGGATTCGCCGCGAGAGATCCCTCTCAACGAGACCCACTCCTTTGTGCGCTCAAGCAAGAGGATGCGCGACCTGGAGTCGCAGGCGTCGCTCGTCGCGCGCGCGGACATTCCCCTGCTGATCCTGGGAGAGAGCGGAACCGGCAAGGAGATTCTGGCGCTCTATACGCACAAGATGTCGTCGCGCAGCCAGAACACCTTCCTCAAAGTGAACTGCGCCGCTGTTCCCGCGGATCTGCTGGAGAGCGAGCTGTTCGGTTATGAACAGGGAGCGTTTACAGGAGCCGTAAAGACGAAGCCCGGCAAGTTCGAGATCTGTTCCGGTGGAACGATCTTTCTCGACGAGATCGGGGAGATGCCGGCGATTCTGCAGGCGAAGCTTTTGCAGGTGCTTCAGGATGGAACCTTCTCCCGGCTTGGAAGCCGCTCTCCGATGAAGGTGGATGTCCGTGTGATTGCCGCCACGAACATCAACATGAAAGAGGCGATGGCGAACAAGAGCTTCCGCGAGGATCTCTACTACCGCCTCAACGGCTTTACGCTGAATATTCCTCCGCTTCGCGAGCGCCAGGAAGAGATTCCCGTCCTCGCGGAGTACTTCATGCGCAAGGGTGCGCGGCGATATGACCGCGATGCGCTGCCTTTCTCCCAGAAACTGATGGATGCTCTGTCGGCGCACAGCTGGCCAGGAAACCTGCGAGAGCTTGAGAATGTGGTGAATCGCTATCTTGTCCTTGGAGACGAGCGGGCGATCCTGGATGAGCTGGCTCCGGCGACAACACAAACCCCAGCAGGAGCTTCGGCGGAACCGACCAATGGCACGGGCCTGAAAGCGCTGGTAAAGAACCTTAAGGGCGGAGCCGAGGCGGCTGCGATTGCACAGGTGTTGGAGGGAACCGGATGGAACCGCAAGGCAGCGGCAAACGATCTGCAGATCAGCTACAAAGCTCTGCTCTACAAGATCAAACAGTACGATCTATCTCCACAAGATCGCGCGTAGCCGCTAAGGTCGCCGCTATGGCTGCGGCTGCGTCCGAGGGAGTTCACCGCGTCGTTGTGCGGTTTGA
>DATHJA010000097.1:0-7175 GCA_035316475.1 Edaphobacter sp.
GCATCTCCCGATAAGAGGGATGTGGACGACCTCACACAAGAATTTATCGCAGAGAGTCAGGACGGTCTGGACCGCATGGAGCGGTGTCTGACCGAGCTTGAGACCCGGCCGCAGGACAGCCAGCAGTTGATAACGGAGATATTCCGCGCGGTCCATACCATCAAGGGAACGACAGGCTTTCTTGGCTTCAACCGTCTGGAGAAGCTGGCTCACGCGGGCGAGCATCTTCTGGGTTCGTTGCGCGAGGGACGGCTTACGGTTACCGAAGAGCTGATCAGTGGCCTGCTGCGGCTGCTCGATGGTCTGCGCGCGATTCTGGTGCTGATCGAAGAGACTGGCGGCGAGGGTACGCGTGCAAACGACGAAGACAGCGACCTGATCGCGGAGCTGGCTGAGCTGAATGGCGAGGGTGCATTGGAGCCAGCGGCGGAGAAGCCCGCGCCCCCCGTTGCGATCAATGCTGCGATCAAGGCCGTTGAGGAGATTCGGCAGTCTGCTCCGGAGGAGGAGCCCGGCTCCGGCCGTGGGCGCACGGCATCTTCGAGCGGCGACAAGACGCTGCGCATTGATGTCGAGGTACTGAACCGGATGATGAATCTGGTGGGTGAGCTGGTGCTGACCCGCAACCAGATGTTGCAGAGCGGTGTGGAGGCCACGAACTTTCCCGAGCTTGCGCGGAGACTGGACAGCGTGACCGCGGACCTGCGCGAGACAGTCATGCAGGCGCGCATGCAGCCGGTGGGCAATCTCTTCGGCAAGTTCCCCCGCATGGTGCGCGATCTGGCAAGAACCTGTGGTCGCGATGTGCGAATCGAGTTCTCCGGCCAGGAGACGGGGCTGGACAAGAGCCTGCTGGAGGCGATCAAGGACCCTCTAACCCATGCGGTGCGGAATGCAGTCGACCACGGCATCGAGCCTCCGGCCGACCGTGTGCTTGCAGGCAAGCCCGCCGAGGGATGCCTTCGCCTGAGAGCGTTTCACCAGAGCGGATCGGTCGTGATTGAGGTCGCAGACGATGGCGCCGGCATCGCGATCGAGCGTGTTCTGGCCAAGGCGGTCGAGCGTGGTCTGGTGACTCCGGAGCAGGCCAAGGAGATGACCGAGCGCGAGGTTCTGCAGTTGATCTTTCTGCCTGGCTTCTCGACCGCATCGGCGGTTACTACGGTCTCCGGTCGCGGCGTGGGCATGGACGTGGTGCGCGCTAATGTCGAGAAGGTAGGCGGCAGCGTAGAGCTGGAATCGAAGGTTGGCTTCGGCACGACCCTGCGTCTGCGGGTCCCGCTGACTCTTGCCATCGTCCCCGCACTGGTCGTGCGCAGCGGAGGCCAGAGCTTCGCTCTTCCGCAGACCACGCTGGTGGAGCTGGTCTACATCCCCACGCGCGATGCGGCTCAGGCGGTCGAACGCGTGGGAGCCTCCGAGGTTTATCGTCTGCGCGAGCGGCTGCTGCCGATGATATGGCTGGACCGTCTGCTGGGCCTGAAGAGCACGTCGGCGGAGCATGGCTTCTACATGGCAGTACTCGAGGCCGAGGGTTGCCGGTACGGACTTGTCATCGACGATCTGCTGGCTCCCGAGGAGATCGTCGTCAAGCCGCTGTCGGCGGTGCTGCGCGAGATCGGCCTGTTCTCCGGCGCTACGGTGCTGGGCAACGGAACCCTGGCCCTGATCCTCGACATTGCAGCAGTGGCGGCGCGCGCCGGAGTCAAGCCGGTGATGGACGAGCAGCAGGAGCAGGTCATCGAGGCAGTGCAGGACGAGGCGACGTTCCTCGTCTTCGAGGACCGGATGCGCGAGCGTACGGCGCTCCCGCTTGGCGTGGTCGAGCGCATCGAGAGCGTGCCGCTCAGCCGCATCGAGTATGCCAACGGACGTCCGTTGCTGCAGTATCGCGGCGAGCTGTTGCAGCTTCGCGACGACGGCCGCGTGCTCGACGAGATGGAGGCGGTGGCAACGCAGGACGACGAGGCTTCTGCCACGGTGCTGATCTGCGGCGATCCGGGCGCGAAATCCTTGCGGATGGGTATCGTCGTGCGCCGCGTGCTGGATGTGTCCAACGGGACTCTGCTGGAGAAGGACGCGGCCAATGGGGAGATCGATCTCGCGTTGGTGAAGGAGCGGTTGACCACGATCTTTCGCGGCTTTGGAGCGGAAGCAGGGAAGGCCTGGAGGGAGGTTGCATGAAGATCGTCGCGCAGGAGCAGATGCAGGAAGAGACCGAGAGCACGTCGCTGTGCTCGATGTTTGCCGGCAATGAAAGTTTTGGCATCGATACGGGAAAGATCCACGAGGTACTTGGACGTCGTGAGCTCGAACGGGTCCCCATGGCGCCTGCCTTTGTCGCCGGCGTGGTGCCCTATCGCGGAGACGTGCTGACGACGGTGAGCTTCCGCGCTCTGTTGGGCTTGCCGGAGAACACCGAGGCGGGATGCGTGCTGGTGCTGGATGACGATGGCGGCCATGAGCGCTTTGGCCTGATGGTGGATGCGGTCGGAGGCGTGGTGACGGTAGAGCGCAGAATGCTCGAGGCCAATCCCTGCACGCTGGACGCGAAGTGCAAGTGGCTCTTCGATGGTGCTTACAAGATGGAAAGCGGCCTGATGATCCAGCTCGATCCGCAGAAGCTGCGTCCTTCGCGGCTGGCCGAGACAGGGATGTTTCGCCAGGGATCGATAGGAGAGAGTCTATGAAAGCATTGATCGTGGACGATTCAAGCTTTATCCGCGAGTATCTTCGCCACTTGCTCGACCGGATGGGCGTGGTCTGTGCGGAGGCGGTGGATGGAAGCGATGCGCTGGCGGTTCTGGAGTCGCAGGAGGACTTCGACCTGATGCTGCTGGACCTGAATATGCCCGTGATGAATGGGCTGGAGTGCGTGAAGGCGCTTCGCGGGGCGAAACTTCACCCGAAGATGAAGGTGATGATGGTCACCACGGAGGCGGATAACTCATATATCTTGAAGGCGCTCGATCACGGAGCCGATGAGTTCCTGATGAAGCCGTTCACTCCTGAAAGCCTGCGCGAAAAGATGTTGCTGCTGGGGTTTGCCGCCTGAACGCGAAAGAGACCGCGAACGATCCACATTGCCTGATGCGAGAGAAGAGGACCTGAGAGAGATGAGTATTGTTGCGGCCCGCCCCTTGCGCGTTCTCGCTGCGGATGACTCCGCCGTCATGCGCGGCATTCTGCGAACGCTGTTCCAGCGTCATGCGGAAGATACGCGGAGCGAGCTGCCGGGAATGGAGCTGGTGGCCATCTCCCGCGATGGCGTGGAGTGCCTGCAGGATGTCACCCGCCTGAACCCGGATGTGTTGGTGCTCGATCTCGAGATGCCGCGGCTGAATGGCCTGGATGTTCTGGACCGTCTGCGTCACACCAAGTCGAGGCTTCCCGTGATCATGTGCAGCTCGCATACCGAGCTGGGAGCGCGAGCGACCCTCGACGCGCTTGCCCGTGGCGCCGCCGATTACGTGATGAAGCCGGCCGGGCAGCGCGATCTCGAAAGCGCGCTGGCCATGTTGGCCGGACAGCTCCTGCCGAGGATCGCTGCCTTTGCGAGAGGGAGAGCCCGCACAGAGCCCGCCCGCAGGCTTAATGTAGTCGCACCAAAGAGACCGGAGGAGCACGGCTCGGCGGCAGGCGCCCCGATCGAGATTCTCGTGATAGGAGTCTCGACCGGCGGGCCCACCGCGCTTGAGCAGCTTCTTCCCGGAATCGCTCCCGACCTTCCTGTGCCGGTGCTGATCGTGCAGCACATGCCAAAGGTCTTCACGAACGTGCTGGCTGAGCGTCTGGACCGTTGCTGTTCGCTGAGGGTGGCGGAGGCCTATCACGGAGCTTTGTTGCAGCCTGGCGTCGTCTGGATCGCTCCCGGCGACGCGCACATGGAAGTAGCGCTTGTACCTGCGCGGTATGACAGGGATGCTTCAGGCGGGCAGGTGCGCCTGCACTACCAGGAGCCTCTCCACCACTGTCGGCCCGCAGTGGACTATCTGTTTCTGTCGGCGGCGCGCATGTACGGAGCCGGAACCCTGGCGCTGGTCCTGACCGGGATGGGCTCGGACGGTCTCGACGGTGCTCGCGCGATTCACGATCGCGGAGGAGTCGTGCTGGCCCAGGACGAGGCGACCTCGGCGGTGTGGGGAATGCCGGGCAGAGTTGCGGAGTCGGGAATCGCCGCCGCCGTGCTCGCTCTGGATGCAATGGCCCGCGAGGTGAATCAGCGAGTGTTTGCGGGACGGGCACGAAAGATGGATGCAGTCTCGCAGGCGATGTCCGGGCTGCGGCGGGAGGTGGCGCATGGACTGTACTGAAGCCGATTATGCATTTCTTCGCGCGGTCGTGTTGGCCCAGTCGGCCAACCTGATCGATCCGTCGCGCAATGCTCTGTTCGATGCGAAGCTCACCCCGATTGCGAAGATGGCGGGAGCACCCAACCTGGGGGAATTTGTGCGCCTGCTGCGAACGGATCGTCCTACCCATCTGCATCGAGCGGTTGCCGAGGCCATGACAGTCAATGAGACCAGCTTTTATCGCGATGTAAAGACCTTCGATCTTCTGCGTACGACGATCCTGCCCGAGCTGGTTGCCCGCAGAAGAGACCAGCACAGACTACGGATATGGAGCGCGGCGAGCTCCACCGGGCAGGAGGCCTACAGCCTGGGCATGCTGCTGCTGGAGCACTTTCCGGAGACCGCATACTGGGACATCAGGATCTTCGGGACAGACATCTCGCAGCGGGTTGTCGAGCACGCGCAGAGAGGGCGCTATCGCAGGCTCGAAGTGAATCGGGGGCTCCCCGTCCGTATGTTGCTGAAGTACATGACGCGCGACGAAGAGGAGTGGGAGATGCATCCTCGCCTGCGCGCGATGTGCGAGTTTCGGCAGCTCAATCTCTGCGCACCGATGCCCCAGCTTCCTACCTTCGACCTTGTGCTGCTGCGGAATGTGCTGTTGTATTTCTCGCAGGAGGACCGGAGCCACGTCTTCGGGGCGATCCATCGCCTGATAGCGCAGGATGGCTGCCTTCTTCTGGGCAACTCGGAACAGGCCGAAGAGTCGACCCATTTGTTCACGGCGGAGTTCGCCTCAGACTCATTCTTCTATCGCCCCTCCAGGGACTCTCTCAGCTGGAATAACGGCGAGGGAATCGATCTCTTTCAGAAAGAGAAGGAGAGTGCGCGGCCTTGATCTATTGAGGAGGCTGCGTCTGCTGCTTGTCCTTATCTCCACCCCCGCCGAAGATCTTCTGGAAGAAGTTCTTCTTCTTCTTGGGTTGCTCAGGTTGTGGCGTCTGCTGCGGGGTGGTTCCATTCACGGGGTTGGCAGGAGATGAACCTGGCGGGGCTGTGTTGGATGGCGAAGGCGACGCGGGTGCGTAGGGCGAGACCTGCGCCGGGTGCCCTCCCATACCGAAGATCTTCTGGAAGAAGTTCTGCGGATTGTCCCTCATCTGCGTGCAGCTGCCCGTGGGAGCAGTGCCGTCAAGGAAGGCGGCGTTCATCGTATGGACGGAGCAGGCAGGATCGGCCAGCAAGCCCGTGTCGCGATCGACGACGGCCATCGAGATCCCCTCCGGTGGAGAGAAGGATTTTACGTCGGAGTATTGCGGAAGCTTGATGGCACGCTTCATGAACTCGGCCCAGATAGGTGTAGCGGCGTAAGCGCCTTGAAGCTCAACGGGCAACGTGGTGTAGTCATCGTTGCCCACCCACACAATGCAGATCAGGTTAGAGGTATATCCGGCAAACCAGGCATCGTGGCTGGTTCCCGTCTTGCCTGCGGCAGGAGCATTGAATCCACGAGCCCGGACGCCCGCGGCAGTTCCGTAGTTCATGACGCCTTCCATCAGCGATTGCGTCAGATAGGCGGCGCGAGGATCCATGACCTGCTTCGCCTCAGGCGAGTAGTCTGCAACGATATCACCGTTGTTGTTGCGGACCGAGGCCAGCATCCATGGCTTCAGGTGAACTCCTCCATTGGCAAAGACCGTGTAAGCCCCGGCCATATCGACTGGAGTTGCGCTGTAGGTACCAATGGCGACAGATGGTGTACCGCGGGCACTCGTGATGCCTGAAGCACGGGCGAGGGCAGCTACATTGTCGAAGCCAACCATCTGCGCGAGCTGGATTGTTGCGGCATTGAGGGAGTGCGCGAGCGCATAGGCTGCGGTCACGTCACCCCTATAGCCGCTGATAAGGTTCCGTGGGGTATACGTCCGGCCGGAGTCGTCGGTGTAAGTTGTGGCCTGGTCGTTCAGATGCGTGACAGCAGTGAAGGCACCGGATTCTCCCAGCGAAGTTCCGTTCAGGCTGGTATTGAATGCGGTTGCATAGACAAAGGGCTTGAAGATCGATCCCGTAGGACGTTTAGCGACGGCATGGTCGAGCTGCGAGGTGGAGTAATTGCGGCCACCTACCAAAGCCAGAATCTGGCCCGTGTGCGGATTCAGCGCGACCATCGCTACCTGCGGAGAGATGACTGGTCCGCCGCTCTTCGCATGGAGCTTGCGGGCGATCTCGTCCACGTTCTTCATGCCTATCTCGACGGCATCGGCGGCGGCGCTCTGCAGGTCGGGATCGAGCGAGGTGTAGATGCGCAGGCTCTGGTGCGCCAGATCCTGATCACTGATGCGCTGCACGAGCTGGTCGTGGACCAGGTCAACGAAATACGGAGCTTCGCTGGCGTCGACGTCCTGAGTCGCGAGGCGCAGCGGCTCGGCCTTGGCGCGCGTGGCCTCGGCGGCTGAGATTGCGCTGGTCTCCACCATCGAGTCCAGCACAACGTTGCGGCGTGCGATGGCGCGCTCAGGATGACGGTAGGGGTTGAGCCGGCTGGGGCTTTGGATCATGCCGGCCAGAAGAGCGATCTGCGCGGTATCGAGCTGCTTCAGTCCCTTCCCGAAGAAGGCCTGGGACGCCTCGCCGAAGCCGTTGATGTCGTAGCTTCCGCGATGCCCCAGGTTGATCTGGTTGGCGTACATCTCGAAGATCTGCTGCTTGGAGAAGCGCGACTCCAACTGGAAGGTGATTAGAATCTCGATGAACTTGCGCTTCAGCCGCTTCTCCGGGGAGAGGAAGAAGCCTCTCGCCAGCTGCATCGTGATGGTGGATCCTCCGCAGCGCTTCCGCCCGCTGGTCAGGTCCTGGACGCCGCACTTCACGATGCGCAGGAAG
>DATHJA010000098.1:0-4149 GCA_035316475.1 Edaphobacter sp.
CGCGGCCATTCCCAACAGAACTCCCTGTGTAATCGCCCCAAGAGCCATCCTTCCGGCGATCATCGCCTGCAACTTTCCAGGCTGGTAAAGCTCAAAATAATCCCCGTAGAGATAACAGAACATCAGGGAAGTCCATAAAGCGAAGAGCTTGAACCTCACATGGACCTTCACGTCCTCGAACACCGGGGAATCCTTTTTAGCAATCATCTATCTCTTCCCCTCCAGAAAAGCCCCGGCCCATCCATATGGCTCCCACTTATCCCTGCGCTCTCCACGACGAGCCCTTACCCTGCCCACCGCCAGAATCGTGAACAGATAAAAAATAGGCACAATCAGATCGTCCAATTGTAGAGATCGATGCCTGCTACCAGAAACATCACCAGGACAATCATGGTTCCGGCAAATTTGCCTTCTTTATTCCATCTATTTTCATTTATGAAACACTAGTAATTAATTAGACAGTAATATGCCTTAATGACAGAATACTGTCATGAGTACTGCGGCCCCCTCCCTCCGCGACCGGCAGACCGCCGCAACGCGCGAACAGATCCTTGAGATTGCCATGAATCAGCTTGGCCAGGGTCCTCGTGGATCCTTCTCTCACGAGAGCATCGCCAAGGCCGCGGGCATGGGAGCACGTACCGTCTACCGCTACTTCCCTGATCGCGCCAGCCTCTTGCAAGCGCTCTGGACCAGGCTCCGCGAGGCCACACAGACCCGTTTTCCCGAGACCGAAGAGGAGATCATCCCTCTGGCTCGAACCGTTTTTCGAGAGTTTAAAGCCAATGAGCCTCTCGTCCGCGCCCTCATCACCTCTCCCGCAGGGAACGAGGCCAGGGAGCGCGCCGGAGTCGAAGGCCGCGCTGCCTTCTCGCAGAGCCTGGCCTCTACTCTCGACGGCATGGACCCTGACGAGAAGGCCCGCATCATCGCCGTCTTTGTCTCCATCTACAGCGCCTCCTTCTGGCAACTGCTGCGCGATCGCGGCCTGCTCTCCGACCCCGAGGCCGAGAAAGCCGTCACCTGGACGCTGGACACATTGCTGCAATCTCTAAAGTCCCGGGCCCCGATTAAAGACACATAGAAAGTGAATGACCATGAACAAATCCGAGAAGCTCGAGCTCCTGGGTGTCGAACTCCAGTGGAAACTTACCGACGCCGAAACTAAGAATCAGTACTGCATCCTTGAAGCCATCATCCCATCCGGCGTCATGATGCCCCCGCATCGTCATCCCGATCAGGAGGCCTTCTTCATCCTCGAAGGCGCGCCTGAGTTCGCCCTGGAATCTCCCCACGGCTTTGAGTGGTGCTTTTCCGTCCCCGGCGAGCTCGTCAACATCCCTCCCATGACCCTTCACGGCTTCCGCAACCCCACGACCTCGGACGTCCGCGCCCTCATCGCCTGCACCCCCAACCTCGGGCGCTTCTTCGAGGAAGCCGGACTCCCCTTCGACTATGAGACTCCCTATCGGCACAAGATTCCCTCCGCCGAACAGATCCAGCGCGTCATGGAGATCAGTGAACGCTACGGTCACGTCTTCTCCTCCGAGAAGCCGGGCGTCTGCAAACGCGGAGCTGGCCAGTTCGCAGTCGAAACACTGCTGGCCCACCCAACCATGTCAAGGATCAATCCCGCCTATCTCTTCTAAAACAAAGCAGATCACTGTTGCCGATCAGATAGGCTCAAACTGCTAAACTTAAAACAGACGCAAAGAGACCCGGCACCTATGCCGGGTCTCTTTTATTTGCGGGAAAAGAACCTCTTGCAGTTTAGAGGGTGTTGTGAAATAACTACGCCATGCGTAGTACTACTTCAAACGTAGTAGACATGGAGAAGGGTCAGTATTCTGATCCGCCGTTGCTGATCCTCGCCAGTCTTGCGAGCGGCCCCAAACACGGGCACACGATGATCGAAGACATCGTTCTGCTCTGCGGAACCCGTCTTGGACCGGGAACTCTCTATGGGGCCATCGCCCGGCTCGAACAACAACTGCTGATCGAGCCCCTCGCGCCCGAAGAGCGCCGCCAACCCTACCGCATCACTGCGGAAGGAGAGCGCGTTCTTCGTACAAAACTGAATACATTGCATCAGTTCTCAAAGGCCGGGCTCGAGAGGCTGGAGGCTCTATGAATCCAGTGCTTGTCCGTCTTCTTCTGCGCCTCTATCCGGCTCTCTGGAAAGAGCGTTATGGATCGGAGTTTTCCGAGTTCCTTCAGTCAGAAGAAGCACGCCTGAGCACCTTGGCCGACGTTGTCCGTTCTGCGATCTCTGAACGCATCTCTCCAACCGTAGGAGCGACTATGAACCAGCAAACCTATCCCTTCGGTGTACTCGTAAAGCAGCCAGCCGCTTTTCTTCCTCTGGCCATGTCGCTCTGCGCTCTTACCGTTGTAGTGGTCACGGCCACCGTCTTCGGCATCAGCCGTCAACCCGATGAGGGAACACCGGCGCACCTCTGGCAGCTGCTCATGGCCGGCCAGCTTCCCCTGCTGCTGTTCTTTGTCATTCGATGGTGGCCGCGAGCACCCCGGCAGACCATCTATGTGTTGGCCCTGCAGGCAGGAGCATTCCTGTTAGCCACCGCTCCTGTCTTCCTTTTGCATCTATAAAAAAGAAGATAGGCCTGAAGACCGAAGCTAAGATATATCGATTGAAGACTTTGCACGAAAAAGTACGGGGGAGGGGGTACCCGGCGCTCATCGAGAAAAACACTCCCCATGAGCGCCGATCGAGCCCTACTTGCCCGTATAGCTTACCCGCCAGATCGAGTTGGTTCCGTCGTCAGTCACCAGCAGCGATCCGTCCTTGGCGGTCGTTACACCCACTGGACGTCCCCAGACCTGGCCGCTTGGCAGAACGAAGCCGGTCAGGAAGTCCTGATACTCACCTGTGGCATGGCCGGTCTGGTGCAGCGGAACTCGGATGACCTCGTAGCCCACCCGCGCATGCCGGTTCCACGACCCGTGCTCGCCGGCAAAGATGTCGCCCGCATACTCAGCTGGAAACTGCGTGCCGTTGTAGAACGTGATCTCAAGCGATGCGTTGTGCGGGTTCAGCAGAACATCGGGAACGATAGCCTTGTCCTTCAGCTCCGGATGCTTGCCAGCGTGCCGCGGGTCCTGGTGAGCGCCCATGTACCACCATGGCCAGCCGTAGAACCCGCCCGGCTTCACGCTGGTGATGTAGTCGGGAACCAGGTTGTCGCCCAGAGCATCGCGCTCGTTGACCGAGCACCACAGCTCGCCGGTCTTCGGGTTCACCTCTTCACCCACGCAGTTGCGGATGCCGTAGGCGTAGACCTTCATCCCACTTCCGTCCGGGTTGAACTCCAGAACATCGGCGCGGTTCTTCTCCGCCGGGGTCGTGTCCGGGTCATCCACGTTCGAGCCCGAGCCGACCGAAACCCACATCTTCTTGCCGTCCAGCGAGAAGCGAACGTCGCGCGTCGTGTGGCCATGGCCGCCGGGGATGTCAGCGATGTGCTCCGGCGCTGCACTAGCCTTCAGGTCACCGTTCTTATAAGGAAAGCGGACGACCGAATCGAGATTGCCGATATAGACCCACTTAGGATTCGGGCCCTGCGGGTAGAAGGCGATGCCGAAGGGCTTGTTGAGCCCGGTGGCGAAGACGCTCGTCATCTCCGGCTTGCCATCGGCCGTGATGCCGCGGAAAACATGGATCTCGTCCTTGGATGTCTCGGCCACGAAGTAGTCGCCGTTCGGTGCCGTGCGGATCAGGCGCGGATTATCGAGGCCGGTCGCGTAGAGCTCCACCTTGAATCCCTCCGGGGCCTTCGGCCAGACTCCCTCGGGACGAGGGACCAGCTTCGGCGCGTTGCCCGCCGACTCAGTCTCGTAAGGCTGCGGAAGATCGGCGACCGTAACCTTGCGGATCTTGCCCGGTTCTTCATAGCGGAAGTCGGTGAACGGAGGCTTCGGCGCCGGAGCCTCGAACTTCGGCATATCCTCGGCACTGGCACTCACACCGGTCCCGGAGGCCGCCGCGGTCAGCGGCTTGGCGTTCGGACCACCCAGGTACTTCAGGTAGCTCACCACCTGCCAGCGCTGCTCTTCGGGAAGCGCCGACCAGGACGGCATTCCATTGGCGAGATCGCCTTTGGTGATGTACCAGAAGACCTCGCCTGGCTT
>DATHJA010000099.1:0-8079 GCA_035316475.1 Edaphobacter sp.
ATCCGTTCTGGCAGAAAAGAGCAGGACGATACATGACGCGCATGCTTTATGGGGTTTCAGTGGCCGGGAAACTTGTGATGACATGACTTGTACCAGCAAGTCGGCATCTCGCTGCTAAGTTCATCACAGCATCGCGCGCCCCTATCGTGTCTCTCCCGAAACTTCCAACTCCACAATCCTCGCCTCCACCCCGTTCTTGCCCACTGTCATCAGGGCCACGCTCACCGGAAGATTGAACCTCCGAGGCCCCGCGCTCCCCGGGTTCAGATACATCACGCCCTTCTTCCGCTCGATCCTCGGCTTATGTGAGTGACCGCTGACCACCACGTCCACCTCTGCCGCTATCGGGTCCAGATCGAGGTCATGCACAGAATGGACCAGGTAGAACAGTCGTTCTCCCAGCTCCAAGGCCTCCGTCGCGGGCAGCAGGGCGCACTCTCCGCGCACGTCTACATTGCCGCGAATCGCCGTCACCGGAGCAATCTCCCGTAGCGCTTCCAGAATCGCCGCATCTCCCACGTCACCCGCGTGCAGAATCTGCTCGCACTCGGCCAGGGCAACCAGAGCCTCTGGACGCAGCAGCCCATGCGTGTCCGAGATCACTCCAACCAACACTTATGCCAGCCTCAGCCTCTCCAGCGAGGCGAAATGCTGGCTCTGCTTTGGATCGTGGCTTCGGTCCGGATCGATCCGAAGCTCAAGCGCCGTCACTCCGTTCAGCTCCACCTTGTAGTCTTCACGCTCCTCGGTCGTGCCCTGCGGAGAGAAGTTCCACTGCTGACGCGCCACGTCGCGTAGCTCACCCCCGGCGAAAGCCACAATGGAGAACTCCTGCGAGCGCTCCGAAACAGAATCGACAAAGTGAAGCTGAATCCGCCGGATCGTCTGCGGCTGGTCGAATAGAAGCCGGATCCTCTGCGGCCCCGGAGCCGCCGCCCGCCACCCTGTCGCTCCTGTCTCCGAAGACCCGCCCAGCGCATGCTCGATCGGAAACGCCGGATCCTCCGAGCTGATCTCCACAATGGCAACCTTCTCCAGGTCCAGCCAGGAGTCGGACTTCTCCGGCAGCTGCTCCTCATTCTGTGTGATTGGAACCTTCCGCAAACCCTGCCTCCAGACGACAAACACCGCCAAGCATACCCCACGATGTGTCATTCCAACGCATAACGAGCTCTTCAGAGTTGTCATTCCGACCGAAGTCGCGTAGCCGCGAAGCCGGAGGAATCTGCTTCACTACCGGGGAAGCCTGTTCCTGTGACGCGTCATTCCGAGCGGAGCGAGGAATCCCAGTACTTTGCCTGTAGCGTCACAGATGTCGTTTTGGCGCTTCAGCCGCGCCACAAAAGCCTGTCAAGGCCAATTCGATGCATCTAAAACAAAACAAACAAGATCCATTTGCCGATCCATCCCATCCCATTCGCTAAACTGGATATAGGGGAAGATCAGGCTGGCCCGGGAATGGATCAGAAGGTGGTCCGGACCTATCATCTTTGTTCCTAAGACTTTGCGCAAAATTGACGGGGGAGGGGGTACTACAATCCGACCCTTATGCGCGTTCGCGGGTCCATGAAGTCCCGCAGAGCGTCCCCGATGAAATTGAACGACAGGACGCAGAGCATCACCGCCATGGCCGGAAAGAAGACCATGTGCGGCGAGTCGAACAGATGCGACCGCGCGTCGTTCAGCATCGAGCCCCAGCTCGCTGCCGGCGGCGGAACCCCCAGCCCGAGGAAGCTCAGCGTCGCCTCTGCCATCACCGCCGTCGCCATCCCGATCGCCGCCTGCACGATCAGCGGCTGGAGGATGTTCGGCAGAATATGCCGCCCGAGGATCCGCAGGTCCGAGGCTCCCAGAGCACGGGCCGCTTCTACGAACTCGCGCTCCTTGACCGCCATCACCTGGCCGCGGACCAGCCGGGCGTAGCCCACCCAGCCGGAGATCGCCAGGGCAACGATCACGTTCCCCAGCCCCGGCCCCATGAAGGCGACGAAGGCGATCGCCAGCAGGATTCCCGGCAGGGCAAGAAATGCATTCATGACGTAAACATTGATCGCCGTATCGAGCCATCCGCCATAGAACCCGGCCACGCAGCCGGCCACCAGGCCGATTGCCAGCGAGAGCCCGACCACACTCACCGCGACGATCAAAGAGATCCGCGCGCCGTAGAGCGTGCGCGAGAGGATATCGCGCCCCAGTTCATCGGTCCCGAACCAGTGCGACCAGCTTGGCCCCACCAGCCGCCCATGCAGGTCGAGCGCCGCCGGATCGCGCGGCGCAAGCCATGGCGCGAAGACAGCGCAGACGACGAAGATAGCCAGCAGAGCCACCCCAAACGCTGCCAGAGGGTGCTGCCTGATTTGCCCCAGAAGATCCTTCACTTCCTCAGCATGAAGCCACCGAGGGCGAGGATGCAAGGAAGCAATCGGAAGAGAAACATTCTTTCGGTAAACTGCGATGAGTGCGAATCCTGATCTACGGCCTTAACTACTCCCCAGAACTGACAGGGATCGGAAAATACACTGGCGAGATGTCCTCCTGGCTGGCCCGGCGCGGCCACGAGGTCCGCGTGGTCACCGCGCCGCCTTACTATCCAGCGTGGAGCATCCGCGAGGACTACCGAGGCAAGCTCTACCGCACCGAAAGGCAGCTCGGTGAGCCGCTGGTCTACCGCACGCCGTTGTATGTTCCGGCCAAACCGACCGGCCTCAAGCGCATGGTGCATCTGTTCTCGTTCATGCTGGGAAGCCTGCCGGTCATGCTGCGCCAGTGCTTCTGGAAGCCGGATGTCGTCTTCACCGTAGAGCCGACCTTCTTCGGGGCTCCGCTGGCTCTCCTGGTTGCGCGAGCGACCGGAGCCGCCTCCTGGCTTCATGTGCAGGACTACGAGATCGACGCCGCCTTTGACCTCGGACTGCTGCCGGCGCACGGCCCGGTCCATACCATCGCGCTGGGGTTGGAGGAGACCTTCACCCGCGCCTTCACGCGCGTCTCCAGCATCTCGCACAAGATGGTCGAGCGCGCCGAGAGCAAGGGCGTCCCGTCCGAACGCGTGACCCTCTTTCCCAACTGGGTCGATGTCGACGCGGTCCACCCGCAGGACCCGGCCGCGCCCAACTCCTTCCGCCGCGAGCTGGGGCTGGAAGGGAAGACGATTCTTCTCTACTCCGGCAACATGGGAGCGAAGCAGGGGCTGGAACTGCTGGCTCCGCTGGCGCAGAGCTTCGAAAGCGATTCCAGCGTCCACTTCCTGTTTTGCGGCGACGGAGCCTTCCGTCCCACGCTCGAGACGCTGGTCGCCAACCGGCCCAACGTGACCCTGCTCCCCCTGCAGCCGTTCGAGCGGCTGAACGACCTTTTGAACGCCGCCGACATCCACTTGCTTCCGCAGAGAGCCGGAGCCGCCGACCTGGTGATGCCCTCGAAGTTGACCGGAATGCTCTCGAGCGGACGGCCGGTGATCGCCACGGCGGATGAGGGGACTCAGGTGGCCCGCGTCGTCAGCGGAGAGTCGCCCGAGGAGGCCTGCGGTCTTGTTGTCCCGGCCGAGGATCCGGCGGCGCTTCATGCTACGGTAGAGCGTCTGATTGCGGATCCGGGGCTGCGCGCCCGGCTGGGAGCCAACGCACGACGCTATGCGGTCCAGCATCTTGGCCGGCAGCAGGTCCTCGAACAGTTTGAGCGTGACGTTGAAGGTCTCGTCACAGGCATCGGCTAAACTGATTTAAGCCCACCCCGGATAGCAAAAGGAGAATCATCGTTTGAAGAGAGCCCTGATTACAGGAGTCACCGGCCAGGACGGAGCATACCTTGCTCAGTTTCTTCTCGCCAAAGGCTATGAGGTTCACGGCATCAAGCGCCGCTCCTCGCTGTTCAACACGAACCGCATCGACCACATCTACGAGGATCCGCACAACCCCAATCCTCAATTCTTCCTTCATTACGGGGATCTGACCGACTCTTCCTCGTTGATTCACATCGTCCAGAAGGTGCAGCCCGACGAGATCTACAACCTCGGCGCACAGTCGCACGTCCAGGTCTCGTTTGAGCAGCCGGAGTACACCGCTGACGCCGACGCGATGGGTCCGCTGCGCCTGCTCGAGGCCATCCGCATCCTCGGCCTCGAGAAGAAGACGAAGTTCTATCAGGCCTCGACGTCAGAACTCTACGGCCTGGTGCAGGAGATCCCCCAGCGCGAGACGACGCCCTTCTATCCGCGCTCGCCCTACGCGGTCGCCAAGATGTATGCCTTCTGGATCTGCGTGAACTATCGCGAGGCCTACGGCATCTTCGCCTGCAACGGCATTCTGTTCAACCACGAGTCGCCTCTGCGCGGCGAGACCTTCGTCACCCGAAAGATCACCCGCGGCCTCTCCCGCATCAAGGTCGGACTGCAGGACACGCTCTACCTGGGCAACCTCGACGCCAAGCGCGACTGGGGACACGCTCGCGACTACGTCGAGATGCAGTGGCTGATGCTCCAGCAGGACAAACCGCAGGACTTCGTCATCGCCACCGGCCATCAGTACAGCGTCCGCGAGTTCGTCGAGCGCTGCGCCAAACGGCTCGAGCTTGACCTCACCTGGCAAGGAAGCGGCGTCGACGAAAAGGCCTTCGATAAGAACGGCAAGCTCGTGGTCGCCGTCGACCCCCGCTACTTCCGCCCCACCGAGGTCGAAACTCTCCTCGGCGATCCTACGAAGGCGCAGAAAGAGCTGGGCTGGACGCCACGCACCAGCTTCGATCAGCTTGTCGAAGAGATGGTCGCCGCCGACCTTAAGGCGGCACAGCGCGATGCCCTCGTTCGCCAGCACGGCTTTGATGCCTACAACGTTCGCGAAACCTAAATCAGGATACGAGCCTTCTCATGAACAAAGACTCTCGCATCTTCATCGCCGGTCATCGCGGCCTCGTCGGCTCCGCCATTCACCGCGAGCTTACGCGTCTCGGACACACCCACATCCTCACGCGCCCGCGCGCTGAGCTCGACCTTCTCGACACCGAGGCCGTCAACGACTTCTTCGCGGAAGAGAAGCCGGAGTATGTCTTTCTGGCTGCAGCGAAGGTTGGCGGCATCCTTGCCAACAACACCTATCCTGCGGACTTCATCCGCGACAACCTGATCCTCCAGACCAACATCATCGACGCCAGCTACCGGAACGGTGTGAAGCGCCTGCTCTTTCTGGGCTCTTCCTGCATCTATCCCAAGCTGGCTCCGCAACCCATGCCGGAGTCCTCGCTGCTGACCGGACCGCTCGAGCCCACGAACCGTCCCTATGCGCTGGCCAAGATCGCGGGCATCGAGATGTGCTGGAGTTACAACCGTCAATACGGCACACGCTACCTTGCTGCCATGCCGACCAACCTGTACGGCCCGGGCGATAACTACGATCTCTCCAACTCGCACGTTCTCCCCGCGCTGATCCGCAAGACGGCTGAGGCTATCCGCACCAACGCGCCCTCGGTAACGGTCTGGGGAACGGGGACGCCACGCCGGGAGCTGCTCTACTCCGACGATCTCGCGCAGGCATGCGTCTTCCTGATGAATCTCGACGACGAGCGGTACAACACGCTCTTCACCGAGAACGATCCTCCGCTGATCAACATCGGGACGGGCGAGGATGTGACGATCCGCGAGCTGGCCGAGACGGTGGCGAAGGTCCTTGGGTTCAAGGGGGACCTTGTCTTCGACTCGAGCAAGCCTGATGGCACGCCGCGCAAGCTGATGGAGGTGATCCGTCTCCACAAGCTCGGCTGGCACCATACGACCGGCCTCGAAGAAGGGATTCGCCGTACCTGGGAACAGGTGCGGGACAAGCTTCCGGCAGCCTCCTAAGTCCTTGTCGGCATTTACTTAGGAAATAGAGCAACAAAAGTACTTTGCGACGTGTCTAAAGGAGATGTAGCTGGCGATGTAGCCTGCTGCATCTTTTGTTTTGCTGTGGTCTTTCCTTCTCCATCTGTGTGCCCCGAAAGTGGGATTACCTTTGGATGTTCTGCCTCCTAACGTTAACAGCAGATCAGCCGAAAACCATCTCGGTGGGCCAAACCGATCGGAATCAGGCAGATGGAAAAGACCTCAAGCCAAATCAGGTACGCCGCCTGTCTACTCCATGAGAGCGGGCGGCGTAGAGGTTGGAAGTTCAACCTCGTCCTGCACGCAATGCTCCTGCTGGGAATGACGGCGGGGCTGGCTGCGCCCGTTGTCGCTGCGTCGATTCCCACCCCCCTTCCGCGGCCGACGATCAACATTGAACAGAACTTGCTGGCAGCCGCTAACCGCGAACGCGCCTCCCGTGGCATCCCGGAGCTTCACTATGATCCTGTGCTGGCTGAGGCCGCGCGTTTCCACGCTTTGCAGATGGCTGCCCATGCCGATATCTCGCACCAGTTCTCGGGCGAGCCCAGCCTTTCGGAGCGTGGATCCCGCGCTGGGGCGCGCTTCTCGTTGATCTCCGAGAACGTCGCCGAGGCTCCCAATGGGACCGCCTTCCATGATCTGTGGATGCACTCCAAGGGCCATCGCGATAACCTTCTGGACCCGCAGGTCAATGCGATGGGGGTCGCTGTCGTTGTTCGGGACGGTCAGTACTACGCCGTTGAAGACTTCGCGGCGACAGTCGAGACTATCAGCTTCAACCAGCAGGAAGAGGCCGTCACGCAGCTGCTTGCGCGCACAGGGCTCGAAGTTGGGCCCAGCGCGTCTACCTCCACTCTGGCCCAGGCACGCCTGACATGCAAAATGGATGCGGGGTTTCCGGGGAGGTACAAGCCCTGGTACATCATGCGCTATAACGCTGATCGGCTGGATCGCCTTCCCGCGCAGCTTGCCAGCCGCATCCAGTCCGGCAAGTACCGCCAGGCTGTTGTGGGTGCCTGCCAGGATACGGCCAGTGGTCCGTTCACGGCGTATAACATCGCGGTCCTTCTTTATCCCTAAACCTCAACGTCTTCTTATGTGAGCGTCTCACGGAAGAGGTCTGTCAGCTTTGCATACGCGCGTTCTGCCTGGGGCTGGTTGTAGGCGGGATTGTCGGGTACCGTCCATCCGTGGCGCGCGCCTTCATATACTTCACTTTCAAATTTTCCACCCCATTCCTTCAAGGTTTTGTTGAAGTTTTCGATGGCTTGCGCCTCCATGCTTTTGTCGTCGGTGGCATGGCCGAAGTAGAGCCTCGCCTTCACTCTGGGCAGGACGAGGTGTGGGCTCTCCGGGTCGCCTGCCTCGTAGAGTCCTCCGCCGTGAAAGGAGGCGACGGCGGCTACATGCTCTGGTCTAACGGCTGCGGCCCGCAGGGCGATTCCGCCGCCGATGCAGAACCCCACGGCACCTGTCTTTCCTTTGGCCGTTGCCGGGTGGGTGGTCAGGGTGTCGAGATAGGCGGCGAGGTCTCTCTCAAGCCCCTTGGCGCTGAGCGGGGCGATCAGTTCGCCCATGCGCTTCATCGTCGCGGGATCGCCCGGCTTGCGGGGGAAGGAGAAGACGGGCGGGCGGCTGGTACGGTAGAAGAGGTTCGGCATCAGGACGGTGTAGCCCTCCGCGGCAAGGCGGCGAGCCATCTGGCGCATGGTGTCGCGGATACCCCCGATGTCGGTGCAGAAGAGGACTCCGGGACGAGGTGAATCCCCGGAGGTGAAGGGAGTAAATAAGACTGCGTCCACGTCTCCATCCGGAACCGTCATCTGAAGGTCCTGCTCGATCATCGAAAGCTGTCTCCTAAGTCTTCGAAATTGGTTTTACCACGCGTCTGGCTCTGAAAGATTGTGCGGCGTAAGATGAACTCTCATGAGTCTTTATTTCTCCGCCGGAAGTCCGGTCACCGAGATGTCGGCCGGCGATCTTCGCACGGCTCTTTTCTCTGCATTGGATGCCATTGGAAGGCGTAACAGGGTTCTGGCTGTCCCCCCGGACTTTACGCGTTTTCACTCCCAGGCCGGCGCACTGACGGAGCTTGCCTGGCAGTACTATGGCGACCGGCTGACGGATGTTCTGCCCGCTCTCGGCACGCACAAGGGCATGACCGACTCCGAGATTGCGACGATGTACGGCAAGACGCCGCGAAGCCTGTTCCGCGTTCACGA
>DATHJA010000100.1:0-4295 GCA_035316475.1 Edaphobacter sp.
GTGCCGCTTGCTCCTTACATACTCGTCTCCGATAGCAGATTTGCGCTCCTGTTCTCTATCGTTATTACGCTGGTGGCTCTCGCCGTCTTCGGTGCGCTGAAGGGAAGAATCGTCGGCACCGGCTGGCTACGTAACGCCGTCCAGACGGTTCTCATAGGAGGAGTGGCGGCAGGTGCCGCTTATCTGTTGGCCCGGCTGCTGGAACCGCACACCTGAGATATCTGGACGTGGAATCTCTTTAAACCTGTGCAAAGGCGCCACGAGAAAAAGCAACAAAAGCGGTTGCAGGCCCATCCCATAGATACATAAAAGGACGAATATGCCAGCTTTTACAGAACACGCTACCCCAGCTCTTCTCGACCGCTTCAAGGCCGTTCGAAGCGCCACGTCCACGCTTTGTCGACCCCTCTCGGCGGAAGCCATGATGGTTCAATCCTCCCCTGAAGCAAGTCCTGTCAAATGGCATCTTGCCCACACCAGCTGGTTCTTCGAAACCTTTGTCCTGTCAGAGTTTTTAGCCAATTACACACCGTTCCATCCTGATTTCCGCTGGCTCTTCAACAGTTATTACAACTCTCTCGGCGATATGCCGGAGAAGAAACTCCGTTCCTCTTTCTCTCGTCCTCCCCTCGATCTCATCCTCGCCTATCGCGCTCATGTCGATCTCTCCATCGAAAAACTCCTTCAGCATCCTGCAGAAGACGAGGCCGCCCGCCGCATCGCGCTCGGAATCGAGCATGAACAGCAGCATCAGGAACTCATCGCCACCGACGTCAAGCACGCGCTCTTCACCAACCCCCTCCATCCGGCCTACGTCGAGCGCATCGATCCAATCTCTGCCACAACGATTGCTCCTCCGCTCGAATGGGTGGACTTCGCTCCTGGCCTCACTGAGATCGGCCTTACTCCCGATCCATCCTCGACGGAAGCTTTTGCCTTCGATAACGAGACGCCACGGCATCCTGTCTACATCGCGCCCTTCCGTCTTGGCACTCGTCTGGTGACCTGCGCGGAGTATCTCGCCTTCATCGATCAGAACGGATACAACCGTCCTGAGCTATGGCTCTCCGAGGGATGGACGACGATGCGTTCTGAAGGATGGCACGCACCTCTCTATTGGCAGCGCGACTCCGAGACCAAATCAGGATGGTCCATCTATACGCTGCATGGACTCATCCCGCTGGAAGACCTCTCCGAGACGCCTGTCTGTCACCTCAGCTTCTTCGAGGCCGACGCCTACGCGCGCTGGACCGGCTATCGCCTTCCTACCGAGTTTGAGTGGGAGTATGCCGCCTCTCATCTCGGAACCCTCCACAAAGAGGCCTCGTCCCATCCAGAACTCCTTACCTTTACCGAGCCTGGCTCCCGGTCATCCTCTTTGGCCGCTATCGCTGCCACTCGAGCGAACTTGCTCGAGACTGGCCATCTCCACCCCACGTCAGCAAGCCATCTCTCCGGACTTCAACAGATCTTCGGCGATCTCTGGGAGTGGACTGCCAGCCCTTACACGGGCTATCCCGGCTACGCTCCGCTTCCCGGCGCCCTCGGTGAATACAACGGAAAATTCATGAGCTCGCAGATGGTCCTCCGTGGAGGCTCCTGCGTCACCCCGGCGATGCATATCCGTGCAACCTATCGCAACTTCTTCGCGCCCGCCACGCGCTGGCAGTTCTCCGGCTTGCGCCTGGCACGAGATGTTGTGAAATCGACCGTATAGCGCTGGAAGGGATTTGAGCTGCGACAAGCGGCATTCTCCCTAAATTCATGGTGTTTTCGCGGTCTCGCCAACCCACATCATGGCATCTTCCATCAGCCGGTTCTGTACCTCGCTGGTGAAGATCCTGTCTCCGTGTCCCATGTTCATATAGAGCATGCGATAGCGCGTGTTCGTCCACATTACGGGAAGATCCCCTTCACGCACGATATCCTTCATGCCCAGCGGATAGTTTGAAGGCGACAGAGTCAGCAGCACTTTTACATCCTTGTTCTCGCGTGGCGAAGGCCTCCAGATGTACCACTCGTTTGCTGGAGAGACAAAGCTGGAAGGAAGATGCCGCGTGACCGGATGCTTCGGGTCGTCCACCGTAATCGTCACCGGCATCGGCGGCCAGTTGTTTCCGTAAAAAACGCCGCCACCAACAAAGTTGAGAAACCACGGCCAATGGGTGCCGCTATCGTTATACGCTGCGATGTGGAAGCCCAGCCATCCCCCACCGTGCTCCATGTACTGCTCAAAGGCTGCACGCTGCTGCGGGCTATGCGGAAAGTCATCCAGCCAGACGACCAGCTGATATCCGGCGAGCTTCTCTGCATTCATATCGTCCCAGTTCGTCGTCGTCGCGAACTCGAAGTGATCACGCCGCGCGGCCTCCGTATAAAAACGAATCGCCTGATGCGCGAAGTCCACATGATCGTGCTCCACCGTCTCGGAGTAAAACGCGAGTACATGGAATGACGCTTGCTGCGCGTGCAAGATGGTGCCGAAACCCGCCAGCACAACCAGAGTCTGGAGAAGCCGTCCCATCTTTCTGGCTACTGACGGTGCGATGGGCAAAATACTGGAAGACTCAAGAGAATAGCTCATAAGGATGGAAACGAGGAACCTGCGACACGATGCCTGCTAAAATCGTCTTCCATTGTAGACAAACGGTTGCTTCTCGAGTCAGGCTTTCGCGCTCGCAATGGAGATAAGGATGCGCTCTCGTCCTCTCAGCACACTCTTCGGCTTGGTCGCGCTCGCAGCATCTCTGCACGCGCAGACCTCCTCTCCTCAGACCTCGCTCATCAATCGCGACGCTGCAGTCTATAGTGAAGCCGTTGGAAAGCTCTACCTCGTCAACCCCTTGCACGACATGGTCGAAGTCCTTTCCGCATCGAAGCCCGCAGCAAGCATCAAGGTCGGCACCGCTCCTGTCGCCCTGGCGCTCAACCACCATACTGGACGGGCCTATGTGGCCAACTCGCGCGATCGCTCCGTTACAATTCTCGACACCCGCACCGACAAAATTCTCGCCACCGTTCCCACTGCGGCACGTCCCTACGCCATCGCCGTCGACGAAGCGGCCAACAAAGTCTACGTCTCCAACACCTTCAGCAACATGCTCACCGTCATCGACGGAGCCAACACGGTAACCAACCTCCCTGTAGGCTCCTTCGACGCCATCCTCGTAGATCCCGATCGTCATCGCGTCTACCTCCTCAGCTACGAGAGCGACACCATCACGGAGCTCGATCCCATAACTGGATCTACGACGAAGCTGCCTGCAGGAGCCATGCATCTCTGGGGGCTTGCCAGGGCAGGGAAGACCCTCTACGTCTCCCGTGTGCAGGATGCAAACATCGCTGCCATCGATCTTGAGTCGCACACGATTCTCACTCTCCCGGCCGGAGTCATGCCATGCGCCATCGTTGTCAGCCAGGCGACAGGTGCCGTCTACGTTGCCAACTATGCAGATGGAACCGTTACTGCTCTCCAGAATAGTAAGAAGACCGCCACTATCTCTGTCTCCGCGCATCCGCAGGCGCTCACCCTCGATGAAAGTGCCGGTCTCCTCTATGTCGCGAGCCTTCAACAGAACGCCGTCACGGTGATCGATACCAGAAAGCTTCAGGTTGCCCAGACCTATCGCGACCTCGACCATCCGTATGCGGTTGCCGTTATCCCTTCGACTCACGCGGCTTACGCGGTAAACCTGGGAGAAACTCCGTTTACAGCTTTGAGACATCCTTGAACCTGCTGACACCGTGGCGTCAGCAGGCTGTGATTTTCGGTTTCTCTTTCGCCGCAGACGGCATCCAATGGCAGAGCGGTTCCGACCGCGGATCTCATAAAGGGGAACTTTATAGTGCCTACCACCGCCGCGGTCTCTGACTCGCTTTACGAGTCCCTGTTCGCCCCATCGCCCGCAGACGCCGTTGCCGCCGAGGTCCGCGCCGGTCTCACCAGCACTCCCAAAACCCTCTCCCCCTGGCTCTTCTACGACGAGAATGGCTCTCGCCTCTTCGAGCGGATTACTGAACTGCCCGAGTACTACCTCACCCGCATCGAACGCGGCCTGTTCCACACCCATGCCGACGAGATCATCAAGCATGCCTCCGAGCCCACCGGCAACGATCCGGCTCCGATGCTCACCCTCATCGAGCTTGGCGCAGGAACCGCCACCAAGACCGGAATCCTTCTTGCCGCCATCGTGCGCCGCCAGCGCACCGTTGTCTACCAGCCCGTGGACGTCTCTGAGACCGCGCTTGCCGAGGCCACCGAAAACATCCGCTCTAACATCCCCGGCGTGACCGTA
>DATHJA010000101.1:0-2905 GCA_035316475.1 Edaphobacter sp.
TCCGTCTCGGGGGCATGGTGAAGCCAGGGAAAGAGTCTTCCGGTCGACGACGAATGGGTCGTCAGGTAATAGAAGCCGGAGAGAAGAAGAATGACAAGCAGAACGGGGCGTAATTTCATCGTAGGTTCCTGGATCTTCCCATGGTGACCGCGCAAAACAGGCACGGATTCATTGTATCGAGCCATACGGGAGCGAGGCCACGGGGTTCAATGTTTGTGATTGTTTGCGGAGGCAAACTGAAGCAGGGACCATAGTTCGTCCACCTGCTCTTCCAACTCGGCGATCGCTCCATCGTTATGCAGGACGAAGTCGCTGAGGGCCGCCTTCTCTTCATCCGGGATCTGCTGGGCAAGACGATGTCGTGCATCGGCGGCAAGCTCGGAATGTTGTTCCGCAGAGAGATGTGCGCCGGCGGCGATCCGCTGGACGTAGCGCTCGACCTTTATGTCGTCGGGCGCGGTGATCAGAACGATGCAATCGAAGCGGCTCCGCCAGGGAGTGGAGGATGTGCCCGGCTCGCCCTCGCTGTGCTTTGTGTTGCTGTGTTTTGTTTCGAAGATCAGGGCGGATTCGACGATGACCACAGCATTTTGATCGCGGGCGAAGATCTCGTCGGCGAGCTCTGCCTGCCGGGCGATCACGGCAGGGTGGACGATAGCGTTCAGCTCCTCTACGCGACCCTCGGTGAACGAGATACGGGCAAGCGCGGCGCGGTTGAGCTGGCTGTCCGGCAATAATACTCCCGCGCCGAAGTGTTCCACGATGGCGTCGTAGACGGCCTGGCCGGGCTGCATCAACTCGCGGCCAATTCCGTCGGACTCAAGGAGGGAAGCGCCATGCTGCACAAACAGACGGGCAGCAGTGGACTTCCCACTGCCCAATCCGCCAGTGAGTCCGACGCGCAACATAGCGGTTAGCGAGTCTCCGTAGCGATGCCGCGCCGCAGCTTCGCCGCCTTGACAGTGTTGTGCATCAACATGGCGATGGTCAGGGCGCCGACGCCTCCGGGAACAGGCGTGTAGGCTCCGGAGAGGGCGAAGGCTGCCGGGTCGATGTCGCCCACGATCACCGAGCCGCGCTTGGCGAAGGTGGCCGCGCGCTCGGCGTCGTTGGGAAAGAAGCGTTCGACGTCAGCGGCGTCGGTGAGACGGTTGATCCCCACATCGATCAGCGTTACGCCGGGTTTAACCATGTTGGGGGTGACATAGCCGGGCCGTCCGATGGCGGCAACGAGGATGTCGGCGTTGCGTGTGACGGCGGGTAGATCGCGCGTCTTGCTGTGGCAGACGGTGACCGTGGCCGATTCGTTCAGCAGCATCAGCGCAGCGGGCTTGCCCACGATGTCGGAGCGTCCGACGACGACGGCATTCTGTCCGGCGATAGGAAGCCCCGTGCGCTTGAGGATCTCGATGATGCCGGCGGGCGTGCAGGGAGTCAGCCCGGGCTGTCCGCTCTGCAACCGGCCGGCGTTCACCGGGTGGAAGCCGTCGACGTCCTTGTCGGGCGAGACGGCCTCGAGCAGCCGCTTGGTGTCGACGTGCTTCGGCAGCGGAAGCTGGATGAGGATGCCGTCGATGTCATCGCGTGCATTGAGGCCGGCGACCAGCGCCAGCATCTCTTCGGTGGTGATGCTCTCTGGGGGCGTGAGCATCTCGCTGTAGATACCCAGCTCGCCGCAGGTCTTGACCTTGCTACGAACGTAAATCTGCGAGGCAGGAACTTCGCCGACGAGGATGACGGCCAGACCCGGACGGATGCCGCGTGCGGCAAGCGTGGCTACCTCGCGGCCTGTCTCGGCTTTAATCTCGGAGGCGATGACGACTCCGTCTAACACTTGAGGAAGACTCATATCTCTTCCATGGTATCGCGGCCCGCAGACTCGCGCCGTCCCTGTGGCCAGTGCGTTGCAATGCAAGGGGCAGGGTTGCAGCGAACATGAAAGAGACAGAATCGTGACAGAGCCCTGACATTCACAAAAGAGGGAACTTTTATAACAACAACATGCGTATCGCCTGTCAGAACGGCGCATCTTTGCATTCGGACCAGCGTCTAATCTTCAGGAGTTGGATCTGCAGCGTGTATGCAGGAAGGGGATACGATGACAACCGCCGGAGCCATTGGAGTCGAAAAGTTTTCAACGGCCGATCTTTCGGGTCTGCGTGAAGAACTGTTGCACGCTCATCTGGATTCCTGGCAGGCTGCCGACGTAATCATCCAATACCTTGCCACGCGCGGATACGGTGTCTCCGGTCCGGCGGCGCGCTCGTCGGCCTCGCGTCTGGAGTCTGCCGGATACCCGGTGGACCGCATGCAGGAAGAGTTCGAACATCTCGCACTGGTAATGTAAGAATCCCCGCCCGCTCTCGTATGCTTGTTCCCTGAGGAGCGGGCGATGAAGACGGTGCGGTTCATCTCAAATCATCCGAAGGTCGCTGAGAGGGCAGCTCTGCTCCTCGGCAAAGACGTGTGTGTAGATGCGTCACCGCTCGAAAAACTATCTTCGGTGGTGGGCGAGATGGCACGGCTGAACCCTTCGCTGCTCGTGCTCGACCTGGATAAGGTACCTTCGCGAGGCCGCGAGATCGCCATTGCGCTCAGGACGAGCGGAGCAGCGCGGCACATCCCCATTCTGTTTGTCGGCGGCCTTCCGGAGAAGATAGAGCGGATTCGTGCGGAGATCCCGGAGGTTCATTTCGCCTCGTGGGAGGACGTCTCGCGCGAAGCTACAGCGCTGCTGAAGCAGCCGCACAAGATGCCTGCGGCGATGCCGCAACGTGACTACTCTGCTACGCCCCTGCCCAGGAAGCTTGGCCTGCGCGAGCGGATGCAGGTGGCGCTGCTGGGAGCTCCGGATGGATTCAAGGAGGCTCTGGGAGAGCTACCCGAGGGAACGTCGCTGGGCAAC
>DATHJA010000102.1:0-6053 GCA_035316475.1 Edaphobacter sp.
ACGATCAACTTCGAGAACCTGATTCTCCACGGCATGCTCTCGGTCCTGCTCTTCGCCGGAGCCTTCCTGCTCGATCTCGAGGCCCTGTACAAGGAGAAGCTGACCGTCACTCTGCTCGCCGTCGGAGGAACTGTTCTCTCGATCCTCTCCACGGCGGCCCTGACCTACTGGGCCCTGCCGCTGCTGGGTCTTCACCCTTCGTGGCTGCACTGCCTCTTCTTCGGAGCCCTCATCTCGCCCACCGACCCGATCGCAGTGCTCGAGATGCTCAAGCGCGTCGGCGTGCCCAAAAACATCCAGGCGCAGCTCGCCGGAGAGTCGCTCTTCAACGACGGCATCGGCGCAGTCATCTTTCTCGCGCTGCTCGAGGCCTCGCGTGGAACTGCCCCATCCGTCCTTCAATTTCTCGGGCTCCTGCTGTTGGAGGCCGGAGGAGGTCTCGCGCTCGGCATCGCGCTGGCCTGGGTGACCTCCCATCTGATGCGCCTGACCAACTCGTATGTGGTCGAGATTCTCCTGACCATCTCGCTCGCGACAGGAAGTTATGCGATCGCGGACCACTGGCACCTTTCGGCGCCGCTCACCGCGGTCGCTGCAGGTCTCGCTCTGCGGCGCTTCAACTTCGGCCATCCGCATATCTCCATTGCGCACGAGAGCATCGACACCTTCTGGGAGGTGATCGACGAGGTGCAGAACGTCGTCCTCTTTGTCCTGCTCGGCTTCGAGATTCTCGCCATCCCGTTCTCTCGCATCCCCGTCGAAGCGGGCGCTGTGGCAATCCTTACGGTCTCCGTTGTGCGGCTGGCCGTCGTGAGCCTGATCGTTACGCTGTTGCGGGCGCTCCAGCCCGGACACCAAAGCTCGATCCGCATCCTGAGCTGGGGCGGACTGCGCGGAGGCCTCTCGCTCGCCCTCGCCCTCTCGGTCCCGCACGGTGAAGGACGCACCTGGATCCTGGTCGCGACCTACTCCGTAGTTCTGTTCTCCATCGTCGTTCAGGGAGGATCGATGGATGTGATCCTCAAGCGGCTGCTGCGTCAGTCTAACGCAGGCATCGCACGGCTCTGACACCGCAGAGAATCTCGTAGGCAATCGTGCAGGCCAGATGCGCGTGGTCTTCCGCGGTTATACCTTCGCCCAGCAGCACCGCTTCGTCTCCCACGGCAACGGCGGGAAGGTCAGTGACATCGACGATCGTCAGATTCATGGAGACGCGGCCCACGATAGGCGCACGAGCCTGACCGAAGAGCACCCAGCCTCCCGGACGGTCGTTCGTGGAAGAAAGCTCCCTCCGCAGGCCGTCCGCGTAGCCGACGGGAAGCAGAGCCAGTCGCATGCGTTGCTGTGCGGTGAAGGTTCCGTTGTATCCGATCCTTGTTCCGGCTTCGACCTCGCGCACGCCGGTCACGCGCGCCTTCCAGGTCATCACCGGCTCGAGCCCCGGCCGCACGAGCGACTGGGCGTCGCCCGCATAGTCCTGCTCGCGCTCGACCGGAAGGCTGTATCCATAGAGAGCAAGGCCTGTCCGCACCATCGCCCGCGCTCCCAGACTGCGGGAGACCTGCTCCAACCAGTGAAGCGGCTCTTCGGAGGGATTGTCGACCGTAGACGAGTTTCCGGCGTGAATCCATGCGGGCTGGAGGCCGGTGGAGTGGACCTGATGGATCGATTGCTCGAAGAGTCTCCTCTGTGTGGAGGTCTGATGCGAGCCAGCGATCTCCGCCGAGGCGAAGTGAGTCATTACGCCTTCAAGCTGGATAACACTTTGGTTCTTCAACCAATGCAGCGCAGTATCCAGAGCGTTGCCGGCAGCTACTCCCTGACGCGCCATGCCGGTATCGATCTCGAGATGGATCGGGAACGGAGAGGATGCGCGATGTTCTGCGGCGCGAGCGAGTGACTCCATCTGCCGGACATTCGAGACGACTGGCGTCAGATGGTGCTCGACCATCGCGTCTGCCTCGTCGTCGAGCATCTCGCTCATCACCAGCACACGCGGCTGCTCGATTCCCGAATTCTGCAGCGCTGCGCGAACGGCCATGCCCTCGGCAGGATCAGTCACGCCAAGCCATCCGGCACCCGCGGCGGCAAGCACAGGAGCACAAATGTCGACACCATGCCCGTAGGCATCTGCCTTTACGACAGCGAGCACCGTTGTCTCTGCGCCTGCCGTCGAGGCCAGAAGGCGATAGTTTGCGGCGAGGCGCTGTCCTGAGATCTCCACCCAGTTCTTCACTCTTCTATCCTACGGGCTATCGAGTGTGTGGAAGTTGGTGCGGCGACCGTTCGTATCAGCGCATGCTTGAGGCCAGCATCTCGCGCCGCTCTTCGGTCGTGGCGATCTTGCGCAGGTGGTCTTCGAGGCGCTGGCCCTTCTTCGGAGAGAAGATCCGCTCGAGGATAGCGACCTCGTCCATGCGGTCGAGACGGAAGTCGCGGAAGTCCTGGCGCAGCTCGCACCACGAGGTCAGGGTCCAGACACCGCTCCAGAAGACAAGCGCGAGCGGCCAGACGCATCGCTGGCTGGATTCACCGTCTTCGCGCACGTACCGGAAGCTGGCGACGCGGCGCATCTTGCAGGCCATATGCAGTGAGTCGAGCCGGGTGCGCAGGTGCGGCTTCATGCGATAGCCGGGAGCGTAGAGCAGGATGGAGTCGAACTCGGAGCGTAGCTCTGGAGGAAGCACGGCCTCGATGCGCTGCAGTGCCTGCGTAGCGCCGTGGACATTTTCTTCACCGCCCCAGGCACGGACGAGGCGCGCGCCGAGGACAAGCGCTGTCAATTCGCCGCGAGTAAACATCAGTGGAGGAAGGTCCATGTCGCGGCGCAGCGTGTAACCGACGCCCGCCTCGCCTTCAATAGGCGTGCCGGCGAGCTGCAGGTCCTGAATGTCGCGATAGATGGTGCGCTGCGAGACCTCAAGCTTGTTGGCGAGGGTCTGCGCGGTGAGCAGGCGTCCCTGACGGAGGAATTGAACGATGCGGAAGAGACGGTCTGCACGGCGCATAAGGAAATTTGCAGGTTGCCAGTTACAGGTTGATTTTACTGATAACTGACAACCTGTAACTGACAATGGTTCTTCAGTGGGAGTGCAGACCGATGTGGTTGCCTTCGGAGTCGCGCAGGCAGGCGAAGTGGCCGTGTCCGCCGGGCACGGGAGTCTTGGGCATCAGCACCAGACCACCTGCAGTGGGAACGCGGGCGAGGACGGCGTCGAGGTCGCCGTCACAGTTGAGGTAGACCATGGTGCCTCCGCGGCCAGGTTTCTGAAAGGAGCGCTTGACCAGCGTTCCGCCAGCGCCCGCGCGGTCCGAAGCGAAGAATACCATCGGTGTGGGGTTGAGTGATTCGGTTGTGGCGCGCTCCATCGGCGCACCCAAAAGGGTCTCGTAGAAGGCGGTTGCGCGGTCAAGGTCTTCGCAGGGAATCTCGAACCAGTTGATCGCGTTCTGCCGTAAAGTCATCATCTGTCCGCTCATGGCGTGCTCCTGAAGGTAAACGCTCAAAGGCGACTACATCATGGAGGATAGCGGAGAGCTGCTGACAGCATCATGTCAGTAGGATTGGCGCAATTTGAAGTTTATTTTCTGACGAAAAGTCTTGCGTCAGCAGGTATTTGTAATGTTTGTATGCGAAATGCGGAGTTTCGGAATTTATAGAGGCGGGGTGGAACGGCGGACTAATATCCGCCGCCGCCGTAATCGCCGGTCGAGAGATTCTCGAAGCGCGTGTAGTCCGACAGATACGCGAGATGGACTGAGCCCGTGGGGCCGTTGCGCTGCTTGGCGATGATGATCTCGGCCTTGCCTTTGGAGTCGGGGTCTTCGTCGCCGTTCTCATCTTTGTTGTAGTAACTGTCGCGGTGGATGAAGCAGACGACGTCGGCGTCTTGCTCGATAGAGCCGGACTCGCGGAGGTCGGAGAGCATGGGCTTCTTGTCGCCGCCGCGTTGCTCGCTGGCACGCGAGAGCTGCGAGAGTGCGATGACGGGAACCTTCATCTCCTTGGCGAGAGCCTTGAGGCCGCGTGAGACGGCGGCGACCTCCTGGTTGCGGTTCTCGAAGCCTTTCTTCCCCGGGCCTGCGGAGCCTGTCATCAGCTGGAGGTAGTCGATCATGATGAGGTCTAGACGGCCCTCCTGCTGCTTGAGCCGGCGTGCCTTGGCGCGCATCTCGGCGAGCGTGATGCCGGGCGTGTCATCGATGAACATCTTCGATTCGATCAGCCGTTCGAGCGCGGCCATCAGCTTGCCTTTGTCTTCCTTGGGAAGGAAGCCGGTCTGGATCTTGCGCGAGTTGACCATGGCCTCGGAGGCGAGCATGCGGCGCAACAGTGACTCCTTCGACATTTCAAGCGAGAAGACGGCGACGACCTTGCCATCCTTTACGGCGGAGTTCTGCGCGATGTTGATGGCCCAGGCGGTCTTGCCCATGGAGGGGCGAGCGGCGATGATGATGAGCTCGGAGTCCTGCAGGCCGCTGGTCATGCGGTCGAACTCAACATAGTGCGTGGCGAGACCTGTGACCTCGCGGCCCTGCTCGTAGAGCTTGTCGATGGAGCCGAAGGAAGATTTGACGATCTCGCCGATGTTGGAGAAGCCGCCGGTGATGGCGTGGTCGGAGATCTCCATCAGGCGGTTCGAGACACTGTTCAGGACGTCGAGTGCCTCCTGGCTCTGGTCGGCAGCATCGGTCATGCCCACGTCGCAGGCGGTCATGAGCTGGCGCATGAGGCTCTTGTCGCGCACGATGCGGACGTAGCTTTCGATCGAGAGCTTGCGTGGCAGGCCCTCGCTGAGAGAGGCGAGGTAGGGCACGCCGCCGATGGCGTCGAGCTCTTTCTGCTTCTTGAGCTCTTCGGCGACGGTGACGATGTCGACGGCGTGGCCTACCTCGGAGAGCCGCAGCATGGCGGCGTAGATGCGACGATGCGAGTCGAGCGCGAAGTCATCGGCGACGAGCAGCATGGTGGCGTCGGTGATGGCGAGCGGCTCGACGAGCATGGCGCCGAGGATGGTCATCTCAGCGTGGACGGATGCGGGGCGCTCGTCGCCGCCGCCTACAAGATGGGGGATTGCTGCCATGAACCTTCTACCTTAGCCGAGTGGGCTTCCACAGCCCTGTGGATCCCTGTGGAGGCTGCGGAAAAGACCGCTTGAATTGCTAGTTTACGTGGATCCGGTCAGACACAGCAAAACGCCGGTATCCAGAGAGGAAACCGGCGTTTAGAGACTGTAAGCCGTTTTACTTGTGCTTGTAGTCTTGGAACAGTTCCGGGAACTGTTGTTTCAGCCCGGCGATCTTGGGGACGTCGCAGACCTGAATGTATGGATTGTCGGGGTTCTTTTCGGCGTAGTCCTGGTGGTAGTCCTCGCCGTCGTAAAAGGCGTCAAGATGCACGAGCTGCGTAACGATCTTCGCATGGAAGACCTGCGCGGCATCGAGTTGCTGAATGTAGGCGGCGGCTACCTTCTGCTGCTCAGGCGTAGTGAAGAAGATCGCCGAGCGATAGGAGGTTCCTACATCAGGCCCCTGCCGGTTCAACTGTGTTGGGTCGTGCACGACGGAGAAGAAGATGCGCAGCAGGGTGCCGTAGCTGATCTTTGAGGGATCGAAGACGATTTTTACGGCCTCGGCGTGGTCGGTGCGCTCGGACGAGACGTCGCGGTAGTTGGCGGTCGCTTTCGTTCCGCCCGAATAACCTGCTGTCGTTGCAGTGACGCCCTTTACGCGCTGGAAGACGGTTTGTACGCCCCAGAAGCAGCCGCCGGCGAAGACCGCGGTCTCGCTGCGAGGTGTAGTTACGTGCTCGTCCACTGCGGGGGCGGGGATTGGTTCTTTTCTTGTCTCTGCAGCTGTGGTCATGGTTCGTCCTCCCATCCAGAGTACTGCGGCCAGTATCGCAAGAAACGCCAAACTCAAGGTGGTCCAGTATGATGCGCTTTTCATGGTGCGCTCCTGCCTGATTAGATGTCGTAGCTGTGCAGAGGTCACACCCTTCGTAGTCCGATGACGAGCTAAGCCACGCTCTGCTGCTTGGCCTGGATCTCGAT
>DATHJA010000103.1:0-3968 GCA_035316475.1 Edaphobacter sp.
CGCGAGCGAGTACATCTACCGCTCGACCCAGACACTGCACAATCCATGCTTCATCGTGATCTCGCAGTCGGGGGAGACGGCCGACACCTCCGAGGCTCTGCGCGAGGCCATCGCTCGCGGTAGCTCGACGATCGCAATTACAAACAAGCCAGAGTCTTTGATGGCGAAGCTTGCGGGCTGCTCGCTCCCCACATTGGCGGGAATCGAGCGCGCGGTTCCGGCGACCAAGAGCTTCACCACGCAGCTTGCTGTGATCTCGCTGCTCGCGCTCTACACGGCGCGGATTCGCGGGTGCATGACGCGGGCCGTGGTTGAATCTCACCTCGAACATCTGTTTGCTGTTCCTGCCGCTATGAAGGCCGCCCTTCCGCGCTGGGAGGAGAAGGTCTCGCAAATCGCAGGGACGCTGGGCGAGGCTGAGACCTTCCTGTTTCTGGGCCGTGGCATCCACTATCCCATCGCCCGCGAAGGGGCGCTGAAGCTGAAGGAGTCGGCTTACATCCAGGCTGAGGGCTATCCGACCGGCGAGTTGAAGCATGGACCGAATGCGCTGGTGAACCGCAACAGCCCGCTGGTTGTGCTCGCGACCTGCGATCCGGCGGAGCCGGACGCGGTGCTGCGCTACGAGAAGACGTTTAATCTGGTGAATGACATGCGCAAGCAGGGGGCCCAGATCCTCTCGATTGTGACCGAGGGGGACACGCGGGTTGCCGGGTTGAGCGACCATGTGGTCGAGGTTCCGCCTGCGGCCGAGTACATCTCTCCGCTTTATGAGGTAGTGCCGCTGCAGTTGCTGGCCTACTTTATGGCGGTCGGGCGGGGTATCGATGTGGATCATCCGCGGAACCTGGTGAAGGCTGTGGTGGAGGAGTAGTACCCCTCCCACACTTTGTGCAAAATATTCTATTGATTAGGTTTAGCTTCGGACCAGACGGTCCGAATGCTGCGAAGATCTTGATTTTACTGGGTTCTTCTTCGCAAAATCTTCTTTCTAAAGGGGAAAGCCCTGCGCTACAGGGCTTTCCTGGTTTCTTCTCACTACTTTTAGGTTAGCAGGGTGAGGGAAACTAATCGGCAACCGGATGTGGTTTAGTTTGTTTAGATTAGGCCGGTTTTGGCTTGACAGGCATTCTGCCGCTTCATTGGGGTTGCGCGAGCTGGGTTTTGTTACGTGTCTGAACCGGCAAGGACCGTGGTTGAGGCATATTCAGGATCATCTGGGCGAATTCGCGGGCTGCCAGGGTCTGGCCGCTCTTGCCCCAGACCAGGGTGAAGTCGACCTTCGGCAATGGCGGCAAGCCGTATAGGCCATCGACTACCTTGATGCCCGGTTCCAGATCGTCGAGTGTCAGGATCGAGATGCCAAGTCCAGCCAGCACCGCGGCACGGAGTCCCTGATGGCTGGGCGACGTAAAGACGACATGCCATTCGACGGAGGTTCCGGTAAGCGCTGCGAGACCGACCTGACGGTTCACGCATTGTGCGGGAGCGAGCGCTAGAGGAAGCGAGCCGCGCAGGGCTTCGAATGTCTCTGCTGCAACCCATACGAACTTTGTCTTACGTAAAACCAGCTCGTCCTTGTCGCCGGACATGCATAAAACCACGGCTAGATCGAGCTCGTCGGCTTCGATCATGGAACGCAGATCGAGATACGTTGTGACGCTTACGTCGAGGCGCACGGAGGGAAATGCTCGGGCAAACTGGCACAGAAGTGGAGGGAGCCGCTCGCCCATAAAGCTCTCGGGCACACCAAAGCGCACCACACCGGAGACCGGCGACGGTTGGAAACGCTGAGCGAGAGCATCGAGCGAAGCCAGGATCTGTTCGGCGTGACGCAGGAGTTCTTCGCCATCCTCGGTCAGGATCATCTGACGGGTCGTGCGGTGGAGGAGTGGTCTGCCAACCTGCTCCTCAAGGCGCCGAATCTGGTGGCTGATTGCGGACTGGGTAAGGTTGAGCCGTTGCCCTGCGCGGGTGAATCCTCCCGTTTTCTTGACGGCGATAAAGGCGCGAAGAAGTCCCGGATCGAAGTCCATGCTCTCAATATAGATGACAGTTATTCATAAATAGACCGAAATAAAATCATTTCCATCATGGATGGGGTTTCCCTAAGATGAGCCCATGACGACGCTCTCAGCTGTCTCCGGCTTGGTGCCGGAGAGTTTCATGGATGACCGGTTTCCGCCAGTTCTGCGCCAGAAGTACCTTAAGGTGGGTCCATGACGCTCTCCTCTACCCAGAAAAGTACCGTCGCACTTGCAGCTGTCTGCCTGGCATCGCTGATGTTCGGTCTGGAGATCTCCAGTGTTCCGGTGATCCTGCCCACCCTCGAAAAGGTGCTCCACGGGGATTTCAAGGGAATGCAGTGGATCATGAACGCCTACACGATTGCCTGCACCACGGTGTTGATGGCGACGGGAACGCTGGCGGACCGGTTTGGCCGGAGAAGGATCTTCGTCATCGGCATAGCGTCGTTTGGAATCACCTCGCTGCTCTGCGGTCTGGCACACAGCGTTCCTGTTCTGATCGTCAGCCGCTTCCTTCAGGGAATGGGTGGCGGCACCATGTTGATCTGCCAGGTGGCCGTTCTTTCGCACCAGTTCCATGAAGGCAAAGAACGCGTGAAGGCCTTCGGGATATGGGGAATCATCTTTGGAATCGGCCTGGGTTTTGGGCCCATCATCGGCGGCATGATCGTCGCCGTATCGAACTGGCAGTGGGTCTTCCTGGTTCATGTTCTGCTGGCAGCCATTACGCTGGTGCTGGTTTTCAGCGGTGTGCAGGAGTCCCGGGATCCGCATGCGGACAAGTTGGACACGGCGGGCATTGTTACGCTCTCCCTTTCCGTTTTTGGATTGGCTTACTTCATTACGCAAGGTCCTGACCTCGGCCTTACCAGCATTGCGGCCCTCAGCATCATCGTTGGATCGACGCTGAGCTTCGTTCTTTTTCTGTTTGTGGAGAAGAGAAATCCTCGTCCGATGTTCGATTTCTCGGTGTTCCGGATACGTAATTTTTCAGGAGCGCTTCTGGGCTCCATGGGGATGAACTTCAGTTTCTGGCCCTTCATGATTTATCTGCCGATCTTTTTCCAAAGCGCTCTGGGATATAGCAGCGTGACCGCGGGGTTGTCGCTGTTGGCGTATACGCTGCCTACCCTGGTGATTCCTCCTGTGGCAGAGCGTCTTGCGCAGAGGTATCAGCCTGGCATCGTCATTCCTGCCGGCATGTTCACGATCGGCCTGGGGTTTCTGTTGATGAAGTATGGCAGCAGCGTTGCGCATGCCAGTGGGTTGACCATGCTTCCCGGGTGCCTGCTGGCTGGTGTCGGGTTGGGCCTGACCAATACTCCAGTGACCAATACGACTACCGGATCGGTTCCGAATACGCGCGCGGGTATGGCTTCAGGGATTGACATGAGCGCCAGATTGATTACGCTGGCCATCAACATTGCCTTGATGGGGTTCCTCCTTTTAGAAGGAATTCTGTCTTATCTGAAGAGCGCTCTTCCCGGGACCTTCGATGCATCCCGGCTGCGTGGTTTGGCGGAAAAGATAGCGGCGGGAAATGGTGCTCTTCAAACGACCTTTCCGGAGTTGTCCTCTGCGGACCCGTCCGGAGCTGTCGTTCATGCCGCGCTAGTTCACGGTTTTGGCCTGGTGATGCTGTACGGCGGTATCGGAGTGTGCATTCTAGCCGCAATCAGTTTTGCGATCTTTGCTCCGTTGAACGCGAAGACCCGTGTAGTAGCTTCAGCTGGCCGTCCGGAAGCCGGTGTTGTCCCTTGTGGTCTGCCGCCTTGTGGAGACTGACTCCTCAAGGCTCGGGCCACCGTCGGTCAGAAGCAGCCGCCTTGTCAGGCTGTACTGAGCGCACTAATCGTCACGTAATATCCGTCCGGATCTCGAAGCGAGAACTCCTTGGTTTGGGTGTTCGGATTCATGTGTGATTCCTCTTCGAACCGACTG
>DATHJA010000104.1:0-5139 GCA_035316475.1 Edaphobacter sp.
GCCCGGGGATACGGAAGAGGAGAACGTCTACACACGAGCAGCAGAGACGCTCCGCGCCTGGCGCAAAGAAGGCGTTCTGGAGGAGGAGGCCGAACCGGCTCTGTACGGCTACTCCCAGACCTACACGGTGCCTCATACCGACGAGGTCAGGGAACGGAGGGGATTTATTGCCCTTGGTCATCTCTACGACTATGCCGACAAGGTGGTATACCGCCACGAGCAGACGTTCCCGAAGCACAAGAGCGACCGCATGAGCCTGTTCAAGGCGACACGCGCCTACTGCGAACAGATCTACATGCTTTACTCCGATCCCGCCTTCACAGCCGAAAAACTCATCTTCGGCGCCAAAGGTCCCAACGGCTTCGATGACAACAATCCACCCGACCTCGCAATCACTGACGAGTACGATGTCGTCCACAAGGTCTGGAAGCTGACCGATCCGACGCTGATCAACCTGATTGTCACAGCAATGGCAGACAAGAAGCTGATTATCGCGGACGGTCACCATCGCTATGAGACCTCGGTCGCGTATGCGAAGGAGCGCTCGGCGCAGCTGAAGCTTCCGCTGAACCAGCCGCGCGACGAGGACGAGAAGCTGCCTTCGGCGCAGCTTCCGGCGCCGCTGTTTCCTGAAGCAGCCATGATGATGACCTTCGTCAACATGGACGCGCCCGGCATCACGATCCTGCCGACCCATCGTGTGGTTCATGGAATCGCGAAGTTCTCCTCTCCCGATTTCATTACCCGCGCCAGCGCATACTTCGAGATCACAGAGCTTGCCTCTTCCGATCTCTCGGTCCTGGCGGCGACCGACAAGACCGCCTTTGTGGCGGTCACGATTGATGGGAGCTACCTGCTGACGGCGAAGCCGGATGCGATCGATGCGCTGCTGAAGGACGTGCCGCAGCGGCAGCGGCAGCTGGATGTGGTGCAGCTGCACCGGGTGATTCTGGACAAGCTGCTGGGACTGGACCAGGAGACAATTACCCGCCTGGGCAGTGTGAGCTATGTTCGAGAGGCCGAGGAGGCCGCCGCCATGGTGACCGCCGGAGATGCGAATATCGCCTTCCTGATCAAGGCGATCACCCTCGAACAGCTGAAGGAGGTCTCTCTGGCTGGCGATGTGATGCCTCAGAAGTCGACGGACTTTTACCCTAAACTTCTGAGCGGATTGGCGATCTACGCGCTCGACTGACCTTTCGATTCCAGGCTTCGCTCGATTGGACCGGAGGAACCCCTCTCCTTTCCCAAAACGGCGAAGCCTTTACTTTTCTGACCCCGCAAATCAAACTGCTGCTTCGCGCGTCCGACGTTTGCTCGATACAATCGAAGCCACACTCCCCAAACCGTGACTCAAATCCGCAAATACATCCTTACGCTCGTGATGTTCCTTCTGGCTGGCGGGATACGCTCTCTTTCGGCCCAGGCGCAAGGTACGCCAACTTCTCTTCCCGCTACTGGCGGAGCGGTACAGCCGGCCCCGCCACTCAAGCCTCCACCGGCTTTTTATCGCAATCTGATTGTCCTTGATCCGGCGCACGGGGGACGGGACAACGGCGCACAGCTCTCTAACAGCTCGGTGGAAAAGGATGTGACTCTCGCCTTTGCGCAGAGGCTGCGGCCCGCGCTTACTGCACAGGGGTTTACCGTGGTCACGACTCGCGACTCCGATCCCCCTGACGAGCTGACCACCGACCAGCGCGCGGGAACGGCGAACCACGTCCGCCCCTTGGCCTGCATCGTGATTCACGCGGCGGCAACAGGCTCAGGTGTGCATATTGTTTCGTCGCCGCTGCCGCCGGTAGAGACGAAGACCTATGGCCGGGCTCTGGCCTGGAACAAAGCGCAGGCTTCCGTGGTGGCGATGAGCCTTCGCCTTGCCAACGAGGCTGGGCTTATGCTGGAGGCAGCGCATCTGCCTGTGCTGATGCTCCGCGCCTCCGTTCCTCCGGTCGACAGCCTTATCTGCCCTGCGATTGCGATCGAGCTGGCTCCTCTTAAGCAGTCTTCCAGCAAGGAGACGTTGGCGACCGATCCGGGCTACCAGCAACGAGTTGCCGCGGCCATCGCGGAGGGGATTGCGTCGTTCCGCACGCACAATGCTCCCCCACCCCAGGCCACGCAGGGAGCAGGGGCTCGTCCAGGAGCCGTGCAATGATTCCACGCTACCAACGGATCCTGTTCTGGAGTCTGGTCGGCTGCATTCTGCTGATGGGAGCCTTCATGTTGCGGGGGTGCAGAGAGGCTCATCGGCGTCTTACCGCGCTTAACGACGTCAATCCTATTGCCGCTCCCACGACCGCAGCAAAAGAAGAAGTCGCGCTGTACATTGCATCGGATGCCGATGCAACGATCCGGTCAGTTCGCTCCGAAGTTGCGCTTCCCCAAGATCCTTCGCTACGTGCACGGACCTTGCTTGAACAACTGCTTGCCCAATACTCGCAACCGGATTCGGCTCACAGGCTGCAGAGCGGCCCCTCGGTCGACGATGTATTCTTCGTGACCGATACATCGCGCGCCAATGCCGGCAAGGTCATCCTGGTGAACCTGCGTGGCTCGTTTGCCGATAATCATCCTTCCGGAATCGAGGTCGAGCAGCTTACGCTGGCCTCGATTATCGGCACCCTGCATGCGGCGTTTCCTGAGTTCACGGAGGTCCGGTTCCTGGTCGACGGCCAGCCGCGATCCACGCTTTCGGGACATGCGAGCCTCGACCAGAGCTATTCTCTGGCGGATACGACGATTCGCCCACCGATTCCAAGCGAGGCTGCGACACAACCATGAAAACTATCGGGGTCTTCGATTCGGGCTTTGGCGGGCTGACTGTCCTTCGCGAGCTTCTGGCCCTGGTTCCCGACGCCCGCTACGTGTATCTCGGAGATACGGCACGCCTTCCCTATGGCTCGAAGTCGCGCGAGACGATCGCGCGCTATGCGGTCTCGAGCGCGAGGTTCCTGGCCGACCAGGGTGCTGACCTGCTGGTAATTGCCTGCAACACGGCGACCGCACTGGCGCTGGACGAGATTCGGGCCGCAATGTCGATCCCGATTGTGGGAGTGGTCGAGCCTGGCGCTCAAGCCTGCCTGGCAGCAGCATCGAAGAGTGCGGCGGGAGTTGCGGGATCGCACGTTCTGGTGCTTGCCACCGCGGCGACGACGCAATCGGGAGCCTATAGCCGAACACTGAATGCGCTGGGTCTCCGCGCCACGGAGAAGGCCTGCCCGTTGCTGGTGCCGCTGGTGGAGGAGGGATGGCTCGACCAGAAGGTCCACACCGCCGTCACGCTCGAGGTGCTACGCATCTATCTTCTGGAGGCGCTCGAACAGGCCCCTGACGCCAACGTTCTTCTTCTTGGATGTACACACTATCCCCTGCTGCAGCCGCTACTCGAAACGACGCTGAAGAACCTGCATCATCCCATGCATATCATCGATTCGGCGGAGGCTACGGCCCGCGAGGTTGCCGGGCTTGTGCCCGGGGGACGTTCGCAGGCCATTGCAGGCTCCGCCGACCGCGTCTTCTATGCCACCGATTCGATTGAGAAGTTCCAGCGGCTTGGCTCCGCATTTCTTCGCGAGCCGCTGCCGCCGGTGAAGCTGATTGATCTTGGCGGCTGAATTTTCTGTCGTGATCGGCCCTTCGGCGCGGTACCCTTTCATCATGCCTTACCTGCTAAAGACGGAACCGAACAAATATTCGTACGAAGACCTTGTGCGCGACGGCGAGACGACGTGGGACGGAATCTCGAACAATCAGGCGCTGCTAACGCTTCGCAACATGAAGAAGGGCGATAAGCTCGTCATCTACCACTCGAGTATCGGCAAGACTGCGGCAGGGACGGCGAAGGTGGTCTCGGTAGATGCGAGCGATCCGAAGAACCCGATCGTCCGCATCGCTCCCGTGAAGGCGCTGAAGCGCGAAAAGCCGCTTGCCGAGATCCGCGAGGCTCCCGTCTTTCAAGGATCCATCCTGTTTCGCCAGTTTCGGCTCTCGGTGGTTCCTCTGTCCGAGGAGCAATACGACTGGCTTATTCAGCCGTAAACGTAGCCGCGCGATAGCGGCCGAGAACCTTGACCATACGGCAGTGCTCCATCAGCGCGGCGACCGCTGTCTCTGCCTTGCCGGGAGTATCGAACCGGACATCCACATAAAACACATACTCCCAGGGGGAGCCGGGGACCGGCCGGGACTCGATCTTCGTCAGGTCGACTCCTGCCCAGGCCAGGCGCTCCAATGCAGCGACCAGTGTGCCGGGCCTGTGATCGATGGCGAAGGCAAGGCTCATCTTGTTGTCCGGCTCCTCGGGAGGAAGCAACCACGGATCCTCCAGCCTTCGGATGAGGTGGAACCGCGTAAAGTTCTGCGCGTTGTCTTCGATGGAAGCGAGAACGATTTCGGCTCCATACTGGACCGCCGCAAGTGGAGGGGCGATTCCGGCAACATCGCGCAGGCCCTGCTCCATCACGTACTTCACGCTGCCCGCAGTGTCGTAGAAGGGCATTACCTCAAACTGCGGGTGCGATGCCAGGAATTTTCTGCATTGCGAGAGTGCAACCGGGTGCGAGATGACTCTGCGGATCTGATCCTGCGAGACTCCAGGGGCTGCGATCAGATTGTGCCGGATGCGAAGGAGACTTTCGCGCTCGATACGGACGTTGAGTTCCAGCAGGAGATCGTAGTGTTCCGCGACCGAGCCGTGAAGGCTGTTTTCGATGGGCAACACCGCAGCATCGACGTCGCCTGAGACAACGCGCGCCATCACCTCCGCCGAAACGTTGCAGGGAAGGATGCTAAGATCCGGGACTTCGTTGCCCAGCATAGACATCGTCGCCATATGACTGTTGGAGCCGAGCTCACCCTGAATCGCAATTTTCAAAAACTACCTCCCCTGATTTTTCTATTTTATTCACGAATGGCAACCCACCCTTCATGGAAGGCACCTTATCAACAGAAGGCGGCACAGGCAGCTACTCGAAAGCTGCGGTTACGGTGCGAATCGCATTCTTATCCATCAGGAGCTAACCATGCTTTGGACGATTACGATTATTCTTTTCATCCTTTGGGTTCTCGGATTGGTCAGTAGTTACACCCTTGGCGGCTGGATCCATATCCTTCTGGTTCTCGCGATCATCGTTCTGA
>DATHJA010000105.1:0-3899 GCA_035316475.1 Edaphobacter sp.
GAATCTACCGTTCTCGTCCTTGCGGAACCAGTTGACGTGGAAGATGCGCGGCGTCGAGGAGAGCGTGCGCTGCATCTTGATCCAGTGCCGGAAGTAGTCGCCCATGTGGTAGCCGCAGAAGGGCAGCATCGCCATGGGATCGCGCCGCACCTTGCCCAGAGCGCCGCCTGCGGCTGCTGTCGTCTCCGAACCCATCGTGGCCCCGGCATAGACCCCGCCGGACCAGTTGAAGGCCTGATAGACGAGAGGCATGGTGGTCGAGCGGCGACCGCCGAAGATGATGGCCGAGATGGGTACGCCCTCGGGGGCCTCCCAGTCCGGGTCGATGGTGGGGCACTGGCTGGCCGGCGCGGTAAAGCGTCCGTTGGGGTGAGCAGCGGGCTGTCCGGTCTGTTTGCCGATCTCCGGCGTCCAGACGTTGCCGCGCCAGTCCAGGCACTCCTTGGGAGGCGTGTCGGTCATGCCCTCCCACCAGACTCCGCCCTCGGGAGTAAGCGCGACGTTGGTAAAGATGGTGTTCTTCGCCAGTGTCGCCATAGCGTTGGGGTTGGTCTTGGCGGAGGTTCCGGGAGCGACGCCGAAGAAGCCCGACTCGGGATTGATGGCGCGCAGCCGGCCTGTAGCGTCAGGCTTGATCCAGGCGATATCGTCCCCGACGGTCCAGATCTTCCAGCCTTCGAAGCCAGCGGGGGGAATCATCATGGCGAAGTTGGTCTTGCCGCAGGCCGAAGGGAAGGCGGCGGCGACGTAGGTCTTCTCGTGCGTGGGCGACTCGACGCCGAGGATGAGCATGTGCTCGGCCATCCAGCCCTCGTCGCGGGCGATGTTGGAGGCGATGCGGAGAGCAAAGCACTTCTTGCCCAGCAAGGCGTTGCCACCGTAGCCGGAGCCGTAGCTCCAGATCTCGCGGGTCTCGGGAAAGTGGACGATGTACTTCTCGTCGTTGCAGGGCCAGGAGACATCCTGCTGGCCGGGCTCCAGAGGAACTCCGACGGAGTGCATACAGGGAACGACGCGCTTGACGTCCTTGTCGATCTCGGCGAAGACGGGAAGGCCGATGCGGGCCATGATGCGCATGTTCACGACCACGTAGGCCGAGTCGGTCAGCTCGACGCCGATCTGTGACATGGGCGAGCCGACCGGGCCCATCGAGAAGGGAAGAACGTACATGGTCCGTCCGCGCATGCAGCCACGAAAGAGCTGCTTGAGCTTGCGGCGCATCACGAAGGGGTCTTCCCAGTTGTTGGTCGGCCCGGCGGTGTCTTTCGACAGCGAGCAGATAAAGGTGCGGTCTTCGACGCGAGCTACGTCATTGGGAGCCGAACGCGCATAGAAGCATCCGGGCCACAGCTTCTGGTTCAACCGGTTAAATGTTCCGGCATCCACAAGCTGCTGGCACAGAAGGTCGTACTCCTCCTGAGAGCCGTCTACCCAGTGGATAGCGTCGGGCTGGGTGAGGTCGGCCATCTTTTCAACCCAGCGAATCAGGTGTTTATTCGTCGTAGGAGGCGCGGAGGGGAGGACTGCAGTCAGGGTCTTTTCGTTCTTCATGGCCAATTTGGTCTCCCATTAAGGATTCGCCTAGCCGGAAGCGCTGTCAACTGAGCAACGGAGATAGAGATAAGGATGCCGTAATGCGTCGAAGAGTGGTCAGGCCACCCGCTTCCTTTTGCGGTAAGCTTTTCGTCATTCAGGGAAAGGCAGGTCTCATGCGTCTGGGATGGATTCGTTGGGCGGGTCTGGGGGTCTTGCAGGGGTTACTGGCGGCGGGCGCGATGGCGCAGGGGGATTCTCCCCGGTCGTTCGATACGGCCACTGCAGCGGTAAGGCGCGCGGGGACCGTGGTGAGGGTAGACCTGATCGGCGATTCGACGCAGACCAACCATGCAGGCTATGGGTTGGGGTTCTGCGCCAACCTGACCGCCGCGGTCGACTGCAAGAACATGTCTCGCGGAGGAGCGAGCACGAAGACCTACCGCGAAGATGGTCTCTGGGACAAGGCTCTGGCCACCAAGCCCGATTACATGCTCATCCAGTTTGGCCACAACGACCGCGAGACGGAGGCTCATCTTCCGCGCCAGGTTCCCATGGATCAGTACGAAGCCAATCTGCGCCGCTATGTGGAGGAGGCTCGCGCCGCGGGGATCAAGCCGGTTCTGGTCACTCCGCTGGCGCAGCGGACCTTCGGGCCGGATGGCAGGATTCACAATGACCTGGCGGCGCATGGGGAGACGATGAAGCGGGTGGCGAAGGAGATGAAGGTTCCGCTGCTCGACCTGCAGGCCGACAGCATCACTTATCTCGACAAGGTTGGAGAGGTCGAGGGAACGAAGCTGGGGATTACGAGGAAGGACGCCGACGGAAAGACGGTTCCGGATAAGACGCATCTGAACTGGGCCGGCTCGTATGCCTTCGGCCGAATCGTCGCCGTGGATATGGGCAAGGTGGCGCCTGCGCTGCGGAAGTACGTAAAGCGGAAGGCCGCGGAGCTTCCGCCGGAGGGCGTGAAGGCGATGAAGGTGTTTGAAGGCGGGCCGGTGAAGATCGTCCTGGTGGGAGATTCGACGGTGAATCCCGGTGGAGGCTGGGGAAAGGGCTTTTGCGAGATTGTGACTGCGAATGTTACATGTATCGACGACGCCATCAACGGAGCCAGCACGAAGAGCTTTCTTGATGGGGGCTTTTGGGCGAAGGCGCTGGCGGAGAAGGGAGACTACTACCTCATCCAGTTCGGACATAACGATCAGAAGTTCAATGGACCGACGAGAGTGGCCGATGCCGAGACGGCCTATCCAGCCAACTTGCGCAAATTCATCGGCGACGTCCGCGCGATCGGCGGAGTTCCTGTCGTGGTGACCTCGCTATCGCGCAGGGGTTATCAGAACGGGAAGCTGATCCAGGACCTGAAGGATTATGCCGAAGCGGCACGTCGCGTGGCAGCGGAAGAGGATGTCGCGCTGGTGGATCTGAATGCGATGTCCACGAAGCTTCTGGATGGAATGACCCAGGAGGAGGCGGATCAGTTCGACATGGCTGGGCCTGGTGGCCAGAAGGACCGAACGCATCTGAACGCGGAGGGGCAGAAGGTTTTCGGAAGGATGGTCGCCGACAGCCTGGTCAAGACGCAGGTGGAGCTGGGCCCGGACATCGTCGGAGAGCCGGCGAAGCCCGCCGCTGTTGCACAGCCCGCGAAGAGCGGAGGAATCTAGCTGCGGATGTGGCCAAGGCGGGCACTTTGCTCGCGGGCTCGCCAGATCTCGAGCAGGGTGGAGGCTGCGGTGATGGTGAGCGGTCCGAGGACGATTCCGGTGATTCCGAAGAGAGTGATTCCGCCGAGGATGGAGAGAAGCACCGCGACCGAGTGCTGCCGCAACTGCGGACCCACAAGGACGGGATAGAGGAAGTTATCGATGAGGCTGACGATGCCTCCGCCCCAGATGCCGAGCAGAAGTGCCTGAATCCAGTGACCGGAGAGGCCGAGGTAGAGGGCGATAGGAGCCCAGACGAGGACGGCACCGAAGGCCGGGATCATCGCCATGACTCCGGTGAGGATAGCCCAGAGAAGAGCGTTGGGAACGTGGAGCACCCAGTAAGCGAGCCCGGCGAGCGTGCCCTGAAGGGCGGCGATAGCCAGCCGTCCCAGCGCTGTGGCGTAGATGGTCCCGCGCATTCGGCTTAGTAGCAGGGTGCTCTCTTCGTCTTCGAGCGGCAGCAGAGAGCGGGCGAAGCGGGCGGCGATCTCGCGGTCGCGATAGAGGAAGAAGAGGATGAAGAGCATGGCCACGATCTGGGTGATGGCCCCGATGGAGGTTCCGATGAGGGAGGCGAATTTTCTGCCCAGGAAGGCGGTGACGGTGCGGGCGGCGTTCTGCAGGTCGATGGTGTCGGTGACGGTCTCG
>DATHJA010000106.1:0-3880 GCA_035316475.1 Edaphobacter sp.
CATCTGCCCACAATCCTGACGCCACAGGTGGTAGAAGTGCAGCTCCACCTCGTCTCTGTTTCCGCGGTAAGGGAAGGCCTGCCCATAGATCGTCCCATCGTCCTCTAACACCGTCGGCACCTTCATCTCGGGAGCGAACCGTGCCGGCCTCACCGAACAGTCCTGCCCGCCAATCCTCCACTGCGGCTCGAACTGTTTAAGAAGATCCGCCTCCAGTCCATCCGGCAGACCATCCCGGTCGCTATCCGGCAAAGATGCAGGCTTCGTCCCCGGCGCCACTAGAAAGGCCGCCGCACACCAAAGGAGTCCGGCCGAAAGGATACGGCTCATGGCTCATTCTTCCGGGTCGCGGAGGGATCTGTCCAATCGGTCTGCCTTCCTTCAAATCCGTGTCAAGTCCCTGCCTTGAGGAAAAAGAAGCTCTCAATCGCAGATCACCGCGTCGATAGCGCATTTCAGCCATGCAAATTTAAGCTCCGGAATGTGCCGATTCGATCCTGTCAACTCGCTAAACTATTAACAAAGCACTTGAAACTTCACCCGGGAACATACTCGTGACCTCCATGAGGTATCAACGGAGAGGTCCAAGGCTAAGATATTTGTTTCTAATACTTTGCACACTTTTGATAGGGTGGGGTCATGACACAAAGCAAGACAGCAGAGGCAGGCGATCTCTACGCGCGCGTCGCGGAGGCCTCGGCATACATCCAGTCCCGCACTCAGCTACAGCCTCGACTGGGGCTTATCCTCGGCTCCGGCCTCGGTGATTTTGCAGAGAAGGTTCAGGACGCCACAGCAATTCCGTACTCCGAAATTCCGGGCTTCCCCATCTCCACCGTCGCCGGCCACTCCGGCCGTCTGGTTATCGGAACCATCAGCGGCATCCCGGTCGCTATCATGCAAGGCCGCGTTCACGCCTACGAAGGCTACTCCATGCAGGAGGTCGCCTTCCCCACCCGCGTCCTCGGAGCCCTGGGAATCAAGCGGCTCATCGTCACCAACGCCGCCGGCGGCATCAATACGAGCTACGGTCAGGGAGCCATCGTCGCCCTCTCCGACCACATCAACCTCACCGGAGCCAACGCCGCCCTGGGTCCCAACGAGCCACGCTTCGGAGAGCGGTTCTTCGATATGACCCAGGCCTACTCGCCTGCGTTACGAAAACTTGCCATCGACGAGGCTGCCACACAGGGATGGAAGTTGGAAGAAGGCGTCTACATCGCTGTCCTCGGTCCCAGCTACGAGACCCCCGCCGAGATTCGCGCCTTCCGCACCCTCGGCGCCGATCTCGTCGGCATGTCCACCGTGCACGAGGTCATCGTCGCCCGTCACATGGGAATCGAGATCCTCGGCCTCTCGGTCGTCACCAACATGGCCGCCGGAGTGCTCGACCAGCCCATCAACCACGAGGAGGTTATGGAGACCGGCCAGCGCATCGCCGGACAATTCACCAGCCTGCTCACCGCACTGATCCCGCAACTGGCGAAGCAAGACTGAAGCAAAGCTTGAACGGCAATCAGGAAAGGAACAACAGCTTCTTGCAAGATCAGCTCGCCGAACAGCTCCTCCTCCCGCAGCGCCCGCTCATCGTCGGGCTGGGCGGCTGCTCCGGCTCAGGTAAGACAACGCTGGCCCGGGAGCTGACCGCGCAGCTCTCGGCCACGCTGCTGCCGCTGGACTTCTACTACCGCTGTCTCAGCCACCTGCCCGCGGATGACCGCGCGCTCCAGAACTTCGACCACCCGGACTCGCTCGAGCACACGCTGCTGGTCGAGCATGTCGAAGCACTCGCCGAGAGCCGCAGCATCGAGCGTCCCATCTATGACTTCACCACGCACACCCGCATTCCGGACCGCACCGAGACCATCGCATCGGCTCCGGTCCTAATCGTCGAAGGCATCCTGGCACTGCACTACCCTCGCCTGCGCGCCCTCTACGACTTCAGTATCTACGTCAACGCGCCGAATAAAATCTGCCTGAACCGGCGCATCTATCGTGACATGCGCGAACGCGGCCGCACCGAAGAGAGCGTCCGCGCCCAGTTCGAAGCGACCGCCCAACCAATGGCTGATCTCTATGTCATCCCTTCAGCGCAACACGCAACCATCACCGTCGAAGGAACCGATGCCCTCGACTGGTCGATCGAGCAGGTGTTACAGCGCCTCGATCAACTCGGCCTCGTGCGCACGCGACACCGCGCCAGCCTGAACGGCGGATAGCTCCGCGACTATCCCGGTGATCTGCTCGCGAGCCGTCTGTGAGAGTACGAAGCGATCGTCGCGCTCCTGAACCGCGCCGCCGAACCGAACCGCCGCACGCACGCCGCGAACCCCGCCAAGCCTCCAGAGGTGAGGGGCCAGCAGAGCGTCTCCCCACCAGCAGACGTCATCGGCGACCGAAACCTCAGGATCGTCGCAGACATACCGCAGCGCCGCCGTCTCAAGAGCGACGCCCTCGTTCAGTACCGAATGAAAGAGCCCGCGCCGAAAAGGAAGAACCTCTGAGCCATTCGTCGTCGTTCCCTCAGGGAAGAACAGCACCGGAAGTCCACTGCGATAAGCCTCGGCCATGGCGCGGTTGACCGCGGGATACGTCGCCGGGCTACCGCCGCGAACCACGTAGACGGTTCCTGCCTGCTTCGTGAGCCATCCGAGGCCGGGCCAGCTGCTAACCTCCGCCTTGGCCACCATCACAAAGGGCCGGATCGAGGCATACAGCAGAATGTCGAGATAGCTGACATGGTTCGATACCACCGCGCCGGCTTCAGGCAGCCTGCCTTCGACACTCCAGGTGACTCCCAGCGCCCGGACGATGCGCCTGCAGTAACGATGCATCTTCTCCGCGCCCTCTGCAGCAGAACGCGCGGGGCGCAGAAGAAGGTCCACCGCCAGAGCCAGAAGAAACACGACGACCTGAAAGAATCTCCAGGCAGAGCGCAGGGATCGCAACTTAGCAGCCCTCGAGGAACCGTGCCGCCACTCGCGGATGCAGGGTCTGCAGGTCGAGCAGCGTCAGGAAGTCGATGGTGCGGAACTCGCGATCAATGGCAGGCTCGCCGCAGATCTTCGCCCCGATGGCAAGATAAGCTCGCAACAGCTTCGGAGCGCGTTGCACCTCAGGAGTCTTCGCAGGCGCAGGCATGGCATAGGCTGATGTCGGCGCGGTTAGCAGCCCAGGCTCGACCATGAAGTCGTTGAGCGAAGCGTAGACCGCGTGTCCCATCTCCGGGTCCAGCGAGTTCAGCGAGCAGCAGCCCATCATGTAGCGGCCTCCATTGGCCAGAGCGTAACGGGCGATTCCGCGCCATAGCAAGTGAAGCACCTCGGGAGAGCGGTGGTCGCGGTGGATACAGGCGCGCCCCAGTTCAACGATCTGGCTGCGCATAGCCTCGTAGGGAGCGAAGCAGAACTCCTGCTCGCTGTAGTAGCCGAAGTTGCGGCCGGCTACATCGCCCATCTGCAGACGGTAGGTACCAATAATCGCCCCGGTAGTGCGTTCTTCCACAATGAGATGATCACAGATGTCATCGTAGCGATCCTTGTCGTAGCCGTCCTCGTAGGCCGACTCCAGACCTTCATTCATTTCGAGGTTGAAGACGAGAAAGCGCAGACGGTAGGCGGCCGCGCGCTCCGATTCCGTCACGGCAAGGCGGGCGACGTAAAGCCCGGCTTCCAGGCGAATATCTTTTCGAGGAGGAAGGTCGGAGAGAACCGGGGGGACCTGGGGAACGCGGGGAAGAACTACAGAGGGTACTTCCTTGACACTGACCATCGACTCTCCTTGGTGCCCGGGATGAGTGCTTGTGGTCAGTCTGCGTCGAGTTTTGTTACAGAATGTTCACGCCAAATGAAGATTCGTTGAATCAAAAATGGTGCACCGT
>DATHJA010000107.1:0-6414 GCA_035316475.1 Edaphobacter sp.
TTGGTGCATCGGCCACCATCGAAGCATGTCCTCACAGCATCATCCTCTTCTGAAGCAAGCCTTCGCCTACTGGAACTGGAAGTGTGCTCTGATGAGTGCTACCGCCCGCTCGCTCGTTTACCTTGCGGCGATGGCCCACACTGGCTCTCATGGCGCCCTGCCCATCGTTCTGGTTGAGATGGGTTATGTGACGCTCACCGCAGGGGTATATGCAGGCATGCAGCAAAACGCTCTCCGCCTTCGTTCGCGGCTGCTTGGAAACCTGATCGTGGTTTTGGGCGTTCCTGGTCTGGCCCAGACGTTGGACTGGTTCACCCATCGTCTTACCCATACCACTCCTACTCACAGAACCATACTGGTCGTCAGCTTCTTTGCGGTGCTCTCTGCGCTTTTTCATTTGCACGTCATGCGCAATGGCGGGTTCCTCACTGGCCAGGGCCGTTCGCTGCTCGACGACTTTCGCCGCGTACCCCGGTTCATTGCGGGATTTGTTCTCCGGCCGGTTGATTTCCTCACTGCGCGGATCTCGCGTCCCGCCAGAAGCGTCGAGCCGGAAGCCGGGCTCTAATCTGCCCCACCATTTTGCCGAACTTTGGGCAGGGATACACCCGGCAGTCATTGTCCGAATAGCCCGCTTCTCGACGATGCCGCCAGGACTACCCGCAGAAATAATGATGGGACCTCGCGTCGATGTCCCTTATCGACGAATGCCGCGCGTGAGGTGCTGCCAATTCGCATGCGTGATCTTTTTCTTATCGTCATCGCTTATGGGGAGCTGCACTAAGAAGTGTCTTGGTCCTCCGCCTGGCCGATATTGATAGGGATAATCGGTTGAGAGCAGAACGCGGTCGATGCCGACAATCTTCATGGAAACTCCGTGGCGAGCCCTATATGTTTTGTGGACTCGACGAACGCAGGATCAGAGGATGTAGCGGGAGAGGTCCTGGTCCTTGACGATGGAGGCGACCTGCTGCTTTACATACTCCGGGTCGACGACGATGACCTTTTCGGTGATGCCGTCGGTCTCGCGCTCGACGACGGGGAGCGGCGCGGCGGTACTGTCGGGGGTAGAGGCTGCGATCTGAGCCACTATTCCTTCTTCGGTGGCCTGCGAGCGGGAGGCCTTCATGAGGTCGGGGGCCTGGAAGCTGATCTCGTCGAGGACGCGTTCGAGGATGGTGTGGAGGCGGCGCGCTCCGATGTTTTCGGTGGTCTCGTTGACCCGGAAGGCGAACTGCGCCATCTCCGCGATTGCCTCTTTGGTGAACTCGAGCTTGAGACCTTCGGTTTCGAGCAGGGCAACGGCCTGTTTGACCAGAGAGCTCTTGGGCTCGGTGAGGATGCGGACGAAGTCTTCGACGGTGAGCGAATGGAGTTCGACGCGGATGGGGAAACGGCCCTGAAGCTCGGGGATGAGGTCGGAGGGTTTGGAGACGTGGAAGGCTCCGGCGGCGATGAAGAGGATGTGGTCGGTGGAGACCATGCCGTACTTGGTATTGACGGTGGTGCCTTCGACGATAGGGAGGATGTCGCGCTGGACTCCCTCGCGGGAGACGTCGGGGCCGTGGCCTCCTTCGCGTCCGGCGATCTTATCGATCTCGTCGAGAAAGACCATGCCGGAGTCTTCGACGCGCTCGACGGCGAGGCGGGTGACCTGATCCATATCGATGAGGCGGCCTTCCTCTTCCTGAACGAGGTACTCGAAGGCCTCGGAGACCTTCATCTTGCGCTTCTTGGTGCGCTGGCCGAAGAGACCGGGGATCATGTCCTTGAGATTGATATCCATCTCTTCGGTGCCCTGGTTGGTGATGATCTCGAAGCTGGGCTGGTTGCGGTCGCGGACGTCCATCTCGACGACGCGGTCGTCGAGCTTACCCTCGCGGAACTGCTGACGGAGCTTTTCGCGGGTGCGCTGCTCGCGGTCGCCGGGCTTGTCGTCGGCGTGGACGTCGGGCGTGGCGGCGGGGAGCTGGATGACGTTGGTGCCTGGCTCGTGGGTTGCGGCGGCAGCGGTCGCGGCGGCGGGAGTGGGAGGCAGAAGGAGGTCGAGGAGACGGTCTTCGGCGGCGAGCTCGGCCTTGTCCTCCACCTCTTCGAGCTTCTCCTCTCGCACCATGTCGATAGAGATCTCGACGAGGTCGCGGACGATGGATTCGACGTCGCGGCCGACGTAACCGACCTCGGTGAACTTGGAGGCTTCGACCTTGAGGAAGGGGGAGTTGGTGAGCTTGGCGAGCCGGCGGGCGATCTCGGTTTTGCCGACGCCGGTGGGCCCGATCATGATGATGTTCTTGGGCATGATCTCGTCGGCGAGCTCGGGGGCGAGCTTCTGGCGGCGCATGCGGTTACGCAGGGCGATGGCGACGGCGCGCTTGGCGGCCTTCTGGCCGACGACGTACTTGTCGAGCTCGGCGACGATCTCGCGCGGGGTCATCTCGTCGAGGGCGAGTGCCTGGTCTTCTGCGGTTCCGGGTAGGTAGATTGCCATGGGTGAAGCTCCTGGTGTTTGAAAGCGATTCAGCGAAAAAGCAGATTCCTCCGCTGCGCTGCGGAATGACAACAAGAAAAAATCCGCGGAGTGACAGTAAGAACGCTATGAGCCCGCGTTCAGTTCCTCAATCGTAAAGTTCAGGTTGGTATAGATACAGATGTCTCCGGCGATCTTCATGGATTTCTCGGCGATCTCGCGAGCGGAGAGCTCGGTGTTATCGAGCAGGGCGCGGCCTGCGGCGAGGGCGTAGCTGCCTCCGGAGCCGATGGCGCAGATGCCTTCGTCAGGGTCGATGACGTCGCCGGTCCCGGAGAGCATGAGGGTCGTCTTGACGTCGGCGACGATGAGCAGGGCTTCGAGCTGGCGAAGCATCTTGTCGGTGCGCCAGTCCTTGGCGAGCTCCACGGCGGCGCGGCTGAGGTTGCCGGCGAACTGCTCGAGCTTGGTCTCGAAGCGGGCGAAGAGGGAGAAGGCGTCGGCGGTGGAGCCGGCGAATCCAGCCAGCACCTTGTCCTGGTAGAGGCGGCGGATCTTCCTGGCAGAGTGCTTCATCACCGTGTTGCCGAGCGAGACCTGTCCATCAGCGGCCATCACAACCGAGTCGCCACGGCGGACGCAGACGACGGTGGTGGAGCGGATGCGGCGGCCTTCGCCAAGGTCGAGAGGATGGTCCGCGGCGGGCGTTCGAGAGATGTCCCTGAGAGGAGTTGGCGAGGCTTTGGGTGATGAAAAAGCACGATTTTTGCTCACATCTCAGTATATCGCCAGCTTTGGGGTGCAAAGACGGCGATATACGAAATGGAACGGGTGCTCCCTTTGTGGGAGGGCACCTGCAAACTCTTCATCCGCAGGCGGGTTGACCTGGGCTATGCTTTGGCTAGACAGCCGTGCTCACGAATGTTCCAGAGTACCTCTCGATCCCCCTGCGCTCCCCGCGAAATGCGGCTGTGGCGGTGGCTGCGCTTGCGGCCGCCGGTGGTCTGGCATGGTATCTCTTCCGGCGTCCACGGCTCACGGCCGAGGAGATCGAACGGGCCCGGAGAGAGCTGCTGGCGTCGAGCGGACGCATTACCGATGGCAGCATCACAGAGACGCCCTTGCGGGAGGAGAGCGCGGGAGATCCCCAACTGATCCTCTACAACTATAGGATTGGAGGCGTGACCTACGAGGCAGCCCAGGACGTGACCACGCTGGGTGCGCTGGTGCAGGATATCCGGACCGATCTTCCCGTTCAGGTGCGGTACGAACCGCACAATCCAGCCAACAGCATCGTGGTGGCCGAGGGCTGGAGCGGCCTGCGGCTGGGCGCTCCGCATCCTCATCCCGAGCCTGGATCGACGGCTACGCACGCAGGTTGACAGGTTGAAGGGATAGATACAATCGCCGCGCAAGACTAAACTTAAGCTATGCACATGGTCGCCACCCCGAATCGCCGAATGCAGCAGGTTCTGAAGGCATCCATGGGGCTGACGTTCGCTTATGTGTTGGCGACGTTCATCTTCGGCCTACGCGCCCATTCGCTGGCGCTGATCTCGGAGGCGGGCCATAACCTGAGCGACCTGCTGGCCATCATCCTCTCTTACGTCGCCGTTTATTTTCAAAGCCGTCCGGCCACCGATAAGAAGACCTTCGGGTATCAGCGGGCGGGGGTTCTGGCGGCCTTTGTGAATGCGGGGACGCTGGTGGTGCTGTCGGTCTGGATCGCCATTACCGCCATCCAGCGGCTGAGCGCGCCGGTCGAGGTCCAGCCCAAAATCATGATGGAGGTTGCGGTCGCCGGTGTTCTGATGAACGGCACAGTTGCCGCGCTGCTGTGGCGTTTTTCGGGAGACGTCAATATCCGCAGCGTCTTTCTGCACATGCTGGGCGATACGCTTTCAACGGCGGCGGTGATCGTCGGAGGCGCCTTCATTCTGTTTACGGGAATGAGCTGGGTGGACCCGGCGCTGTCGCTGGTGATCGCGGCGATGATCCTGTGGAGCTCGATCGGCATCCTTCGCGAGACGCTGAACATTCTGCTGGAGGGGACGCCGCGCCACATGCAGCTGGGCGCGGTGCGCGAGGCGATGGCGAGTGTGTCCGGGGTGCTGGACGTGCATGACCTGCACGTCTGGAGCCTGGGGTCGCAGTCTCATGCTCTGGCCAGCCACGTCACGGTCGACGAGATGCCGGCCTCGGAGTGTTCGAAGATTCTGGTCGAGATCAATAGCCGGCTGCACGACCGGTTCCACATCACGCACACGACGATTCAGTTCGAGACCTCGGGCTGCGAGACGATCCATGGGTGCAGTTCGCCGCCGGAGCCTGAAGCGGTGGGAGCACATGACCACCATCATGGGCACGCCCATTAAGTCGTGAGCGGCTGAAGGCGCTCCGGTTCCTTTATTCGGAGATCTCCCGAATGGATTTGACGAGAGGTTCGACCTGCATGGGTTGGGCGAGGGGTTCGGCCACGGCCGGTTTGGTCGGCCGATGCAGGACGTATTTGCGCAGGGACATGACGGGCAGCTCGATGGTGTAGCGGGTGATCAGGGTGATCACGACGGTGACGGCCAGGACTACGGCGATGCGCACGAAGTAGCCCGTGAGGTCGTTGGGGTGGAGCGGCCGCAGCTTGTCGTAATAGTCCCGTACGAACAGATGCACCATGTAGAGCGCATAGCTGATGAGTCCGAAGAAGGTGAGGATGCGTGAGCGGAGCACGCCGAGCCACCGGTGGCCGGTGTAGGCGATGGAGGTTCCTACGAAGCCGCCGCAGAGGAAGGTGATTCCGGCTGCGCCCGTCGCGCTGTGAAAGGCGACATGCCGGGCGTCATCGAGCGGAATGAAGGAGGCAAGCGTCAACATCGCGAAGCCCGCGGCCAGCAGCCCCAGAAGGACTCCACGTTTGGCGGCAAGACCCTGGCCGATCCGCTGGCAACGTTCGAACATGCAGGCCAGCAATGCGCCCAGGGCGAGTCCATCGCAGTGCAGGTAGGTGTGCCAGTAGTTGTGGTGGCCGAAGTATGCGAATACGAATCGCAGAACGATGACAGCGCAGATGATGGCAAAGGCCCAGTGGCGCAGCGATGCGACGGAGCGGCGGCGGACCACGGTGGGCCATAGAAGGTAAAACTGCTCTTCAATGGCCAGGGTCCAGAAGGGGCCGATCGGGGTTACGTGGAAGACGTTGGCGAAGTTTGCCAGAAAGAGGACGCACAGCAGGACGAAGCGGCCGTAGCCGGGGATGAAGATGAGGATCCCGATAACGGTGACGGCGTAGAGGGGAAGGATGCGAAGCACGCGCTTCCAATAGAAGTCGCGGTAGTAGTCGGGGCTTTCGCGGTCGCGGATGAGGAGCGAAGAGATGAGGAAACCGGAGAGGACGAAGAAGACATCGACTCCGGCGTCGCCGAAGCTGGCCAGGCTATAGAGGCGGCTTACGATGCCGGAGGTCCATTGGGTGGGGTCGATCTCGGTGAAGCACAGGTGATGGAAGACGACCATCAGTGCCGCTATGCCGCGGATACCGTCAAGCTCCGGCAGGTGACCGAGGCGGGGGAGTTTTTCGTTTGTGGCAGCTTCGGGGAGTGCGCCACGGTGCTGGCTCAAGCTGGTTTTGACCATCCTGTCTCGCATTCTCGAATCGTCGTTCGACGAGAACTGGGAATTTGGGGTGCTGGCGAGCGCGGATGCTGCGGCCCTTTATAAAGTGTATCAACGTAACTGTTACCGAAGTATGTATGACGATAACGATGTGCGAGCTGAGGACAGAAGGTCTCCATGCTCATCGCATGCTCGAACATAAAAAGGGCCGCGAGCAGATCGCGGCCCTTTGAGTGAGCAAATGAAGCTTAGCGTGCGGCAGCCGGCTCGCTGAGCTCGGCGAGGCGACGGGTGAGGGTCTTTTCGAGATCCTCGAGCGCCTTGGAGAAGCCCTCGAT
>DATHJA010000108.1:0-7364 GCA_035316475.1 Edaphobacter sp.
GGACTCTTCGAAGCCTCGACGGCATCGGCCATCGTCTTCCCTTCCATAGCGGTGCGGGCAAGCGGCTTCTCGCAAAGCACCATCTTCCCCGCCTTCGCAGCGGCAATCGCGATCTCGGCGTGCGTATCGTTCGGGCTGGCAATGTCGATAAGGTCGATGTCGTTCCGCTGAACCAGGGCTCGCCAGTCCGTCTCGATCGACTGATACCCCCAGTTCTCAGCAAATCCCTTTGCTCGCTCTGCATTGCGTGCGCACACCGCCTTCAACACAGGCTGATAGGGCAGATCGAAGAACCGTGGCGCCTGCAGAAAAGCATTGGAGTGCGTGCGCCCCATGAAGCCATATCCAACCAGTCCTACATTCAGTATCTTCTTTGCCATCGCCTCAATCCCACCCATGCGCGTTGCGAACTGAAATCAACGTCCCAAGCACATCGCTCCAGGTGCCGGGCGACAGCATCGTCTCGTTCGGGAACATGCAGCCGTCCCAGCAGATGTGCTGAAAGGCCTTCGTCGGCGTTCCATCTTTCTCTCTCATCCACAGTCCCGCAACCTTGACGATATCCATCTTTCCGTTTGGATCTTTCGCCGGACAATGACGGCCGGTCTTATCGTGAGATCCGGTTCCGTGGACGGTGCCGTCATTCTGCGCAACATGGAAGTCGATCGTCCACGGACGAAGCGCGTCAGTTAACTTCGTCAGCGCTTCCACCAACGCATCTTGATCCGACCAGTCGAAGTTCTCAGGCAGCAGACGATCCTCCGGCGCGTTGTAACCGAGCGTGTACAGCAGCGAGTGCGCCATGTCCGCCTGGAAACCTACGGTCTGGGGACGGTCAACCAACTCCAGAAGCTCCAGCATAGGCTTCCACCCATGCATGCCACCCCAGCAGATCTCGCCTTCTGCCGCCAGTCGCTCGCCGTATCCCTCCGCAATCGTTGCCGCTTCGCGGAAGATCTCTGCGATCTTCTTCGTGTTGCCAGCTGGATCTTTCGCCCAGTCCGTTGGGCTCGATGCCGAATCAATGCGGATCACACCGTAACTCCGAATTCCAAGATCGCGAAAGGTCTTCGCCATCACGCAGGTCTTCTTCACCTGAGTCAGAAATCGGCCGCGCTCTTCCTCCGAGCCCATCGCCGATCCACCGCCCGTCGGAGGCCACACTGGCGCGACCAATGAACCGACAACCAGGCCACGCCCCGAGATTCCTTCCGCAATCCGCGCCAGATCGTCGCGCGTGGAATCAATATCGATGTGTGGAAGAGAGGCAAACAGATCCACGCCATCGAACTTTACGCCATCCACCTCAGCCGATGCCGTCAGATCCAGCATCGTGTCGAGATCGATCGGAGGCTCGGAGTCCGGCCCCTTGCCTACCAGCCCAGGCCACATCGCATTGTGGATTGCGGGCTTCGTGTGTTGCGTAGTCACATTCACAACTTCCTCACTTCTTAATCAGCGATGCTGCATCGGGGTTTCCCGGACCAAAGTGCTTGAGCATCACCAGTGGATCGGTGGAGCTCAGGTTCTCGATCACAACACCTTGTTTTGCGACTCCGGCTGTCACAAACACTTCATCTTCCGTCATCTCGCCGAAACGGATCATGGATGGCGTCGAGATAGTCTGGCCAGCAAGCTTTCCATGCCCCTGAGTGACAATCACACCATACGCTTCGCTGTCCTTGATCGTGACGCTGCGTCCGGGTAGAACGGTCAACTCCTTCGCGGAGTAGAAGGGCGTGCCATAGGTGATCCACACCTCACGATACCCCTGATCCCTCATCTCCTCTTCCGGCTTCACGGCTCGCGGAAACGTCTTGTTCGTCTTGGCGAACTCAGGGTTAATATTCGCCTCCCAGTCCAGCATGCTGACCAGGTAATCGATGTCCTTGCTGAACTCCTGCTTCACATCCTTGGTCAGCAACTCCCAGTCGACGATGCGCCCCTCGACCTCAGACTGAAACATGGCAAAGACATCGCTGTTCACCTGCGGCTCATAGGTCACCAGCGATCCCGGCGCGTGAAGAATTCCGGGATTGATCTGCCATCCCTCGCCGGGAACTAGCCTATAAGCGCGTGCATGCGCCAGGATTCCGTTATCGCCCTGATTCCACCTCTCCAGGCAACGGCGAATATCATCCTTCGTCGTGCCCGGCTCCAATCCCATATAGGTATGCGGAAAATTATTCTGAATCTGGTTGTACTGCGGTGGAAAGTAATAAGCTTCGGGCTTTCCCTTTTGCCCTACCTGCTTGGCAAACTCCTCGGTCTGGTGCATGTGGTGCGGAATCGGCCCCATATTGTCGAAGAACTTGCACAGCAGGTTCCAGCCACCCTCCCGCTTCATTACATCCGCGCCAAGCAGCAGGTCCCCGGCCGCTTCAACCGCTTCCTGCAAAAGAAACTTATCTCCCTTCGCGGGATTCACGTAGCTCAATCCTTCGTCCGGAAGAGCTGCCGGACCGTTGGAAGCCTTGGTCGTCGATGAAAACCAGCGCTCGTTGATTCCCCCTCGATGACCGCCAAAGGCATACAGATCGTCAGGATGGAGCTTCAGGCGGCGACCCGGAATCATGAAAGAGCGAGGAACCCAGCACGGCGCCAGCCTCAGAACTCCACCCGTTGCATTGACAGCCTCTTCTACGCGCGATCGATTCACCATCTTGTCCATTTCCTTATCTATAAAAACTCTTGCAGTCGGTGCATTCGCAACCGCGTCCCAGGTCAGCGACCAAACAAGTCAATCCTTCCCGTATCAGTGCTCCATCCCAACCCCAAAGGAATACATCGTATTGTCATGGGTGACAAAGAACGCATGACCGTCACCCACTGCAACTCCGGCCATATGCGCATAGGTATTCACCGCATCTCCGCTGGAGTACAGCTCCTTGCCCGTCGCGGCATCAAGAACATACAAAGTCGCGTGCGTGGACGTATCTCCCTGCGAAAGCGCAATCACCATTCCGTTGGCAATCACAGGTGGAGCCGGATTGACCAGATCGCACGATACCCATGCTGGAGCCAGCGTAGTCTTTCCTCCGGCCTCTTCCACTTTGAAGGCAACGATGCTCCCATGAGGAGCTGCTCCATTGCTGTTCTCAAACTTCACGCCATCGCTGACCGGTCCTGGAACCGAGGCCAGCACCCACGCTTCATTCGCATCCTGCCAGCTGGCAAGCGCAGCCACCGCTTCGGTCTTCGCCTTCGATATCGAGGGCGTCGCTGCCAGAGCCGTATGGTGATCGGCTCCCCCCAGCGATTCAGCATTCAGCAGAACATAGCTCCCATCCTTTCCAGGAGCAGCCAGCAGCTTCTTGCCTTTGTAGGTAAAGACAACCGGCGTAGCATTCTTAAGTCCCCCGCCGCCTTCCGGCGTATACCAGTCCTTCGCCTTAGCATCTTTATCTAAAGCCACAATGCTGTCCGCATGCACGTCCGTTGCGCTGGATGCGCCCGAACCCGTGACGACGTAGGCCACACCATCGGAGATGGTCGGTCCCATCGCAATCATTGGAGCAATCGCTCCTGTCTTGTAGCTCAACACGGGATACTCTGCCGAGGTCATATCCATCGACCACACCGCATTCTCCGCTCCGGCGCATCCTGCCTTCGTCGCGGTAAGTACCGTCTTGCCGTTCATGCTCAGACCTGTCGAGATTCCAGCCGGTCCCGGCAGAAACTTCACCGGCGGAGCAAAGTCCATTCCCGTCGAGATCGCCTGCTCGTGGAGATAGCCGTCGCCGGTGAGAACATAGATGCCCTTCAGCCCGAATCCGCCCCCACCCGGGGCGATGCCGACCCTCCGCTCCGAAGCCTTCAGCAGAGGCTGCGGAGGAGGAGGAGGAGTACCCGGGCCGCGCCGCGCTCTGAAGTTGATAATCAGAGGAGCCTCCGCAACGATAGCCAGGTTCGCCGAGCCGCACGGCGACGGTGCTCCTTCATAGTGCTTCGTCCACAGCATCGTCCCCAGCTCGGAATCGACCGCGTAAAGATCGTTCGGCCCCGCCCACAACGCAAAGTCCTTAAACCCGTGCGCGTTGATCAGGCTGGGAATAAGAATCGGCTCGCTGTACGAGGCCGAATCTCCCACAGCGGCATCCCCGAGCTTGATCTTCCACAGGAACTTGAACTTCCCCGAAAGATTATCCTTCGACATGATGGTCTCGGCCTTCTGCCAGCCGCTATGTTCCATGTCGTTTCGCGGAGAGGTCCAGTTTCCCCGAGCCTGCGCCCCCGCAGAAACCGTGCAGAAAACAGCAGAGGCAAACGAAAGACCGACTGAAAGACCAACCCATTTCTTCATCTGCAGACTTCCTCAAATACGATTCGCAATGCAGCGTTACTTAACCCCGAAGCAATAGATCGTCCCGTCAAACGTGCCGAACAGAATGCGGCCGCCGGCAACCGAAAGACCAGCCTGATGCAGGAACGAGACGATCTGATCTCCACTGGAATACAGTTCCTTCCCCGTCCGCGCATCCAGTACATAAAGCTTTGCGGGAATCGAGCGCTTGATTCTATCCTCGGCCGAATAAAGTCCACCCTCAACATCGTTGGTCTGTCCCGTAAACTCACCGCCGGCCAGCACGAAGGCCAGCCCATTGGCAATCACCGGTGGCTCAGCGGTCATCATGTCCTGCGACTGCCATGCGTTCGTCATCACCGTTTTGCCACCCTTCTCTTCAACCTTGAACGCAAGGATTCCGCCGTTGGGAGTATCGCCATAATTGACGGGGAACTTCACCGTCGTGGGCCCCCCATTCGGCGCCAGAACCCATTGTGTCCCGCTTTTATCCTTCCACGCGGCAAAGCTCCCCCAGGTCCCTTCGGTCTGGAAGTTCACATTCGCGTTTGCAATCAGCTCTGAACGGAAGAGCGGCGTCTGGTGATCCGCGCCTCCAATCGACTTGCTATCGAGCAGAAAGAAGCGTCCCTCTTTGCCGCCTCCCACCAGAACGTCCCGCCCCTTGTAGGGGAAGACCACCGGCGTGGTGTTCAGGTCGAGGTCGCGCTTGGTAAGCCACAGATAGTTCGAAGGCGTGTAGTAATCCTTCAAAGTGAGCGCATCGTTCGAAAAGGTATAAGCCTGGACGCTGGTCGAAAGCAGTCCTGCCTTCGCGTCATAAGGATGATCGCCCGACTCGAAGTAGATCGTTCCATCCGTTCCAATCGCAGGCCCCGCCGTGCCCCACAATCCACCCTGCGGAGGCGAGGACATAGTCACCTTCTTCGTCACGGTATTGTAGGCAAACAGAGCATTCGGCACGCCGCCGCACCCCTGCCCCGTAATCGTATAAAGAATGCCATCCACAAGGTTCAACCCATAAGGCTTGCCATACACGTTGGCAAGCATCTGCACCGGCGGATCTTTTTCATCGCCGCTGCCTGGGTCGATCAGGTGCAGATATCCATCCGTCGTCATGACGTAAAGAACCCGCTCCTTCGCTCCTGCGGGCGTAATCACCGGAGTCGCGCTCAGAGCGTTCGTGCAGATAAATCCACGGCCTTCACCCGACTCCTGCGGCTGGCTCGAAGCCCACTTCAGCTTCTTCTGCCAGACAAGACTTCCCGTATCGACGTCGATCACAAAAACATCGTTCGAGCTACCCGCAAAGATCGCAACCGTCTTCGCGCCCTTCTCCGTCTTCACTCCGGAGACGATAAGGGGCTCGCGAAACGACTGCATGCCCATGGTCTTGTTATCGGTCTTCAGCTTCCACAGCAGCTGGATCTTCCCTGCATTCTGGGCCGTAATCTTCGCCTCGTGCCTCTGCCAGGCGTCGCGCTGAGGATTGAAGCTGCTCGTCGTCCACTCCGGCTGCACGCTCTTCGATTGCCCCAGGGCCGGGGTCGCCAGCCACCCACATCCCAAAGCTCCTGCGAAGAACAAGGCAGCCGTACTCGTCAGGGGAGTGCGTACTTTCATGGAAGTCATCCTTATGGAACCAGGCATCGTTGTATCCGGAATATTCTCGCAGCGGAGTCCAAAGAACCGGCGGTGCCCGGAGGTGGAGGAGTCACGTATGAGACGTCTCATTTCGTGAGCATCCTACCCACGCAGCCTAAAAGCTGTCAAGAATATTCCCGGCTCCCAAATGAATCTTCTGGCAAAGACCTTACGTCTCCTCCTCATCGGCAGTCATACAAACAAAACGTTTAGGAGGTTCTTCCGAAGTTCGGCATGGCATCTGCACCCACGTTTTCACGTCCCTTCTGCAAACTTCGCTCATACCGGTTAGGCTGATGATGTCTATGATCCGGCATGAAGCGTCGTCCAGAATCAGGCACCAGGCCCAGCCGGCACGGTCCTCTTCTGCAACGCGGCTCGGGTCTCTCCTCTGCCTCGTTGCCCTCCTCGCCTCCATCCTGTTCGCGACGGGCTGCAGATCGAACATCCCGGACAGGCCCGTCGGGGCCCCGGTTGCCATTCATCCTCCCCTCGGTCTTCCTCCCGTTCCCATCCCACCCGATAATCCCCCCACCGCCGAGACCATCGCGCTTGGCCGCCATCTGTTCTACGACCAGCAGCTGTCGAAGGACAACACCCTCGCCTGCGCCAGCTGCCACAACCCGAAGTTCGACTTCACCGATGGCCTCCGGTTCTCCAAAGGAGTTGGAGGCAAGCTCGGAGTCCGCAACGCCCCCACCCTTCTCAACGTCGCCTATCAGCCCTTTCAGTTCTGGGATGGCCGCGCTCTGAACCTGGAGCAGCAGGCAGCTACCCCCATGGCCGATCCGATTGAGATGAATCAATCCCACGAGGTCTCCGTCTCGAAGCTGAAGCGCGATCCCGCTCTTCGCGCCATGTTTCGCAGCGCCTTCGGCTCCGAGGACATTACCCTGTCAAGAATCGAAAAGGCGCTCGCCAGCTTCGAGCGGACCATTCTTACAGGAAACTCCGCCTTCGACCGCTTTCAATACGGTGGCGACAAAAATGCGCTCACACCCGAGCAGGTTCGCGGCCTTGCCGTCTTCATCAACCCCGTCAAGGGTAACTGCGCTGCCTGCCACACCATCACCCCTCAAAATGCGCTCTTCACCGACGGCAAATTCCACAATCTCGGCGAAGGCGTAGGAGAAGACGGGATGTCCTTCAAGGATCCTGGACGTTATCATCAGACCAGAGTCGTCTCCGACCAGGGAGCCTTCAAAACACCGACCCTGCGTAATATCGCCAACACAGCGCCCTACATGCACGATGGAAGCCTCAAGACGCTGCGCGAGGTCGTCGACTTCTACGCCGGCGGCGGCAACTCCAACCCTTATCTCGATAAGGAGATCAAATCCATTCACCTCACCGGCCAGGATCGCGCCGATCTGGTGGCGTTTCTCAACTCGCTCACAGGAGAGATCTCTCCCAACGT
>DATHJA010000109.1:0-6155 GCA_035316475.1 Edaphobacter sp.
TGTGCCCTCGCAGGAAGCGGGCAAAGAAGATGCAGCTCACAAGCGAGGCCAGCATGGCCGGGTAGACGGGAAAGTTATAAGCGGGGTAATAGGTTCCCGCCAGCCACAGGATCACCGCCGCATAGGCCGCGAAGGCCCATCGCTGTGTCGTCAGCATCCGCGCCAGAAAGAAGCACGCGCAGGCGATCCCAGCGCGGATCAGAGCGTCGTAGATTCTTCCGGTCAGGGCGCTGACTCCGAAGAGTTTGAAGAATCCCGCGACGACGTAGAACTGCGCCGGGCCGTACATCGTCCAGAAGTCCCGGTACGGCACTCCACCGTGCAGGATGCGATCGGAGCCATACAGCGTCAGGAACTCGTCATACGGCCCGCAGGAGCGTTTGAAGGCGACGATCTGGACCAGCAGCGCCAGCAGGAACAGCCCGGCAAAGGTGATGGCAGCGTGAGGTCCGGAGGAGGAACGTTCTTCTACGGATTCAATCACCGGGTCCGATAGAGATGCCGGGTTCAAACCGTCGTCTCCACCCGGACGGAGGGCTTTGTTGTGGGCGAGGAGGCAGGAGCGGGAACGGCGCGCGCCATTGACCGGCCCAGGCGGACGCTCTCTGCAATGCCGCGGTCCTCGGGATAGTAGAAGCACGTATCGGCGATCTGCAGGCCCTCGATAGGAGTCTGGACCGGAGGGATCTTCGCTGCGAAGCCGGGCTCGCACACCGGCTGGCCAAAGCGGAGCCGAGCTACGCGGGTGGCAAGGATGTCGTCTGCGGTAAGTTCGGGATTCAGCCTCAGCAGGCAGCTGAAGCTCTCTGCAATCAGGTGCTCGTCAGGCCAGAAGAACTTCTCGTTCGTCGTGGGCATGTAGTAGGGAATATAGACGATGGAGCTTGAGATCTCTCTGCGCAGGTTCGTCAGCTCCACGACGCCCGGAATGGTCAGATCGGGGATGGAGACGTTGACCCAGAAGTGTTCCGTCACCGGGCGGCGCAGTTTGAAGATGACGCAGATCACGCCAATGTTCTGGATCGCGCGATACTTCTGCTTCCACTCCTCGGGAAGATCGGGAATCATATCGGCGACATATGGGGTCGGCGACGTGGAGATGACGTAGTCGGCGGCAAAGTGGCGCACGGAGGTTTCGGCTCCCGTGACGCAGTTGTCCCGCGTCGTGACGAACTGCACCGGAGACCCCAGGTGGATGCGTCCTCCATTGGAGGTGAAGGATTCGACGAGGGCGTCGATCAGGGTCTGCGAGCCTCCCTCGATATAGCCAAGCTGTTCCTGCATGATGCTCGACCGGGAACGGCCGATGCGGCGGATGCGCGTCCATATCCAGGCAGCCGAGATGTTATCGGCGTACTCGTAGAACTTGTACTCGAGCAGCGTCTTCCAGAAGCGCCGATAGGCGTCCTCGCCGCACCAGCGGATGATCCAGTCCTTCGCGGACTCGTTCTCGAGCGCGGGCCAGCTGTTGCGGCGGGTGCTGACGAAGGCGAGCAGGCCATAGCGCAGCTTGGAGAGCAGAGGAGCGTCCGGAAGCCGCAGCAGGGCCAGCGGGTTTCCCCAGAGATGAAGACGCCCATCGGTGTAGAAGCCCATGGAGGTGGGCCTCCAGCGCAGGCGGTCTTCCATTCCAAGCTCGCGGAGAAGATCGAAGGTCGGGTAGTCGGTGCGGCAGACGAAGTGGTAGAAACGCTCGATCGAGTCGCCGTCGAAGTCAAAGTGCGCCGCCATCCCTCCGGGCTCGGGAGCCGCTTCGACGAGGTCCACCTCGTGTCCGTCGCGGACCGCCTGCCAGGCTGCCGCCAAACCCATAACGCCTGCGCCGATGATGAGGACCTTTGCCATAGGGGAGTCTTTGTGCAATAGAACAATCCTGCCGGATGGCTAGGTCGAACAGTCAGTTGTAGGTACTGGGGAGCCCGGTAAAAAACCACGGATCGAACGAAGACGGTGGACGAACAGGGCCGTCGAACCATATAGAGGTGGCCTACACCTCTCCGAAGCCAGCCACAGCCGGTCTCGAATTGGATGCAAGCCAGAAATTAGCAGTTTGCCCGCAGGGTAAAGATTCCGGGGAGATTATGATGGGTGCTGACAAATCGTTCTTTCTTTCCCAGGCGGAGGACCAATGAAGACCAGCAAAAAGAGGCAGTTCGGCGCAGTCTTGTTCGGTATTGCAGTGGTGGTCCTGGTCTGGCATTCGAAGACCCCGACGGAGGCCGACGCTGTGATGGCTGCCTCGAAGCTCGCCGCCGTGGGCTCAGGTGTGGCAGGCGCTGCCGGGGCGGGTTCAGGCTCAGGCCCACACATCGCCGGCTGCCCGGTCTTCCCCGCCGATAACGTGTGGAATACGCCGATCGACACGCTCAAGAAGGACAAGCACTCGGATGACTACATCCAGCGCATGGGCCCGGCCCTTCCGGTGCATCCCAACTTTGGCTCCGATCCGGCGAACGGGATTCCGATCACCATCATCAAGCCGGGCCGTCCGCGCATTCCCATCACCTTCATGTACGGCGATGAGAGCGATCCGGGACACTATCCGACCCCCGAGGGAGCCCTGATGGAGGGTGGACCGAACTCGCCTGAGGACTCGGACCGGCACGTCATCATGGTCGACGAGGGGCGCTGCGTGCTGACCGAGCTGGGCGGCATGGTCAAGCAGAAGGACGGAAGCTGGAACGGCGGCGCCGGGATCAAGCTGGACCTGACCAGCAATGCCCTGCGCGCCCCGGATAAGACCTCGACCGACGCCGCCGGCCTGGCGGTATTGCCCGGCCTGCTGCGCTACGACGAGATTGTGGCGGGCGAGGTGAAGCATGCGATCCGGTTCACGACCCCCAAGACGCAGAAGGCGTATGTCTGGCCGGCGCGGCATAGAGCTTCTCCGAGAGAAGACCCGACGTATCCTCCCATGGGGCAGCGGTTCCGCCTGAAGGCCGACTACGACATCTCGAGGTTCTCCAAGGAGAACCAGGTGATCCTGAAGGGCATGAAGAAGTACGGCATGATGCTTTCCGACAACGGCGGCCCGTGGTTTATCATCGGTGAACCGGACAAGCGGTGGAGCGACTCCGACCTGGCCAAGCTGAAGACTATGAAGGGCGAGGACTTCGAGGCGGTCGATGAGTCGGACTGGCAGATGCTGCCGGATTCGGCTCGCGTGGACCCGGTGGCGTTGCGGTAAAACCTTCAGGATCGGGTGGAACGAGATGGCTTACAGCGAGAGCTACACGTGCGATGTGTGCGGCAAGAAGAAGGAGTCCGAGGGCTGGTGGCTGGGCTGGATTGACTGCTTTCCGGGACCGAATCCTGAGCAGGACCAGCCGCTGATCAAGCTGACGCGCTGGCAATCCTTCCACGCCCACTCTGACGGGGTGATGCATCTGTGCGGAGCACGGTGCGCGGGGACCATGCTGGACCGGTGGATGACGGATCAGCATGCCGATCCGGATGCTCACTGCGAGACGTAGTAAAGGGGAGAACCCTTCTCTTTTCTGAGGTGGGTACCCGCTCCCCTTGTTTTGCTGCAAAGTATTGATTTAAATGCAGTTAGGCTTGGACCCCTTGCGTAAGATCTTCCTTGCAAAGGACTTAGCTATCAAGATATTGAATTAAAAAGAGTTAGCCTGGGATTGATCTCCCAGGCTTTCTTTCTGCTTGTTTTAAGTTTAGCGGAATGGGGGAAACTAATCGGCAGTTTTATGTGGTTTGGTTTGTTTGCGTTGGGTGGTTCCGGGCTTGACAGGCCCGGATGCGAATGGCGTCCGTGGTAGTTCGGGTGGAATGCGGGGTTCCGAAGTTGTTACGAACTCTCCGACCTGCATTGTGCCGACCCGGATTACTGGCGAGAAGCCGACTTGTCGTTATCAATTCGGTGGTCAATGAGTGCATTGGCGATTTTTTCACCAATTGACACGGCGTACGGGCAGGAGAGTGGCCGCAGTCCCTTCGTGTCTAGTCGTCCGCGCGTACGAAACTGGCGGCGAGGGAGAGCTATCGTCCGACACTGTTATTTCTGTTCCAGTGTGAGGGCGTAAATATCGGCCGTTCCCACGTCACGAATCAACATCGGGGTGTCTGTCGGATCAAGACCCATCCAACCGGTGAACGCCCCTGTGTAACGGAATCCCTTCAGATCGACAACGCGCTCCGCATTGCCACCCGATACGCGGAGTCGAAACACTCCCGGATCATCCGAGGTCTGCAGGAAGTAGATGAATTGGCTATCCGCCGACCACGTTGGCCAACCACTCCCGCGCGTTAATTGCACTATCGACCATCGCTGCGTCTCAAAGTCGAAGATTTTCATGCCTCCTGTGGCGGCGTTCAACCCGGCTATGAAGCGGCCGTTGGGTGACCATCGAGGCGACCACACGCCTTCCGACCCGGGAAGTGTCGTGATCTGGTGGCTGGCAAGGTCGAGAACCCGTAAGACAGAGTTGAAAACACCGAATGTCTCCATATTAGAAAAGACGATCTTGTGTCCGTCAGGAGACCAATCCGGATCGCTCTGCCCCTCGTTATCTTCCGGGAGAAGGGGCCGAGGTGTACCGCCTTGGGAAGGAACGATGTAGCTTCGCAAGTGCCCCACCCAATCATGTTGGAAGAACAGAATCTGGGCGCCGTCCGGCGACCAGCGGGGGTTCAAGGGATACCAGGTAGCATCGGTCAGTTGTACGGGGTGGCTTCCATCCCGGTTAGCCCTCCACAAGATGCCTTCGGGGAATGTGACGTACGCCACGAACTGACCGTCTGGGGAAAAATTGACAAACTCGGCCGAAATGCCTCCGAGCCAGGGTTGGAGCCGACTGGACTGCGCGTCATAGCGAACCAGTTCGCCTCGCAGGATGACACCATGGGCAAATATCTTTGTCCCGTCCTTGCTGGGAATTGGGGTATTCCAGCGGATCGGGCTTGAAGTCAATTGAACCGGCTCGGTGGGCGCCCGCCGGAACAGCCCGCGACGCTCATCAAGAACCCATAGCTGGCTTGCGGCGAGATGATCGTTATAGTAAAAGTAAGCGCCTCGGGACAGGAATACGAAGAATTTCCCATCGGGAGTCCAATGGCCGCAGCACTGCGAGGACGAGGGGCGCCAGCCTGGCAGCAACGGGTGGAGTCCCGATCCGTCGGACGACACTTCCCAAAGCCGATTATCCCTGGAAAACCGAATCTTACTGCCATCTGGTGACCAACTGAGTGGGTCCGCCAAGCCGCCCACAGCGGCCAATTTGCGAGTTCCTGTTCCATCGCTCCCGGTGACAGAGAGGTCTCCGTTCTCCAGGCTGTAGACCACGGACTTCCCGTCAGGGGACCAGGCCGCGGAGTAAGCGCCTGTCAACAGGCGACGAAGCGAGCCTGCCGGAACCTGGACAGCCCATAGGCTAATTTGGTCGCCTTCGCGCGAGGTGACAAGAAGAGTAGACCCGTCCGGCGAAACGTCCTGGATCCGGGGAAACGGCAACGCCACTGGCACCTGCGCGATCTCTCCCCCGGATATCGCAACCTGAGCAGTGTGTTGCGGGCCGTCATTCCTATTGAAATAGAGCCTGTTTCCGTCGGTTCCGGCAATAGCCTTAGGGCGGCCGTCGTAGGTGACCTGGGTATACTCGGCGACTCGCAGGGGAGACAGCGGGCGGCGCAAGTACCAGATTGCAGCAGCGAGGCCAATGGCGAGAATGACGACGCCGGGTAGCAGCCAATTCCGGAGACGGTTGGGCCTCCGTTCTGTCTGATTTCCGCTTCGTTGCATGTCGCCGGCTAGCTTGTCGATCTGCGCCGGAGGATTCGCCGCGGCCACCGCCATCCCCGCATTCGCAGGTGTCGCGAAAAAGTCACCCTCGTTCAGACCATTCGCTTTGTCGTTCGCATGCGGATCTCCCGAGGCGCTTTCAGAAACCTCAACCTTGCAGACGAGCCGATATCCGACCGTGGCTACGGTTTCAATGTAGCGCGGGTTGCGGATTTCGTCCCCAAGCAGACGACGGAGCTGTGCGATGGTGCGCGTCAGGGAACTCTCGGTTACGATGGCGTCGCCCCACACCGCATTCAGCAGTTCTTCCTTCGCGATCAGCCTCAGAGGATTGCGCAACAAGAATAAGAGCACGCGAAATGTCTTCGGTTCGACCGGCAACACCTCGCCAGCCTTGACG
>DATHJA010000110.1:0-4789 GCA_035316475.1 Edaphobacter sp.
TCGTGAACGAACGCGGACTGGCGAAAGCGAACTTCGGTCTTTGCAGGGTGGACGTTGACGTCGACCTCTTGCGGGGGGATCTCGAGAAAGAGAAGAACGACGGGATAGGACGTCGGCGGAATAACGTTGCGGTACGCCTCGTTGAGCGCATGCAGGATCAGACGGTCGCGAATCAGGCGGCCGTTGACAAAGATGTAGATGGAGTTGCGATTCAGCTTCTGCAACTCGGGCTTGGAGACAAAACCTGACAGGCGAAGAAAGCCGGGTTGGGGCGGTTCGTAATCTGCCTCGCGCTTCCACGGAGGAGGTTCAGGAAGGCCTGCGCGGGCGAAGTCCATCTCAGCGGCGGTGGGGATCATGTGCGAGCTGGTCTCTCTGCCGAAGATCTGAAAGAGACGGTCGGCGGCGGTGGCTGCAACGGATGCGATGAGCAGAGCCTGTGTGGCGGAGTGCAGCTCGAAGTGCTTCGACGGGTTGGCGAGCGCGTAGTGGGTGACAAGCGCAGCGATGTGCGAGAGCTCGGTCTGCTCGGAGCGAAGGAACTTGCGGCGCGCAGGCGTGTTGTAGAACAGGTCGCGGATCGTAATGGTGGTTCCGACGGGCAGGCCAGCTGGCTCCACGCGGAGGATGTTGCCTCCGGCAATCTCGACGACAGTGCCGGAGTCCTCGTCGGCGGAGCGGGTCTCAAGCAGCAGACGCGAGACGGAGGCGATGGAGGGCAGAGCTTCGCCGCGGAACCCGAGGGTCGCAATGGAGAGCAGGTCGTCGGAGGTGCGAAGCTTCGAGGTAGCGTGGCGCTCAAAGGCAAGCAGGGCATCGTCGGCCATCATGCCGTGGCCGTTGTCGGCGATGCGGATGAGCTTGCGGCCTCCGCCTTCGACCTCGATGCGGATGCGGGTAGCCCCGGCGTCGAGCGAGTTTTCGAGCAGCTCCTTGACCACAGAGGCGGGACGCTCGACCACCTCGCCAGCGGCGATCTGGTTAGCCACCAGGTCAGAGAGGATGTGAATGCGGCCCATGAGGAAATTGTACGGGGTGCGGCTGCGGTGATCTAATGGCGCGATGCCTCTGTATGACTACATGCTCGTGATTGGCGGGACGATCCTGTGGCTGCTTCCGTTTCTGCTAGCGAGATGGGATGGTGGTCCGCTACAACACGTGGATCTGAAGGCACGGTGGGGGATGCTGCTGGAGTTTTCCGCTGTGGGATTGATGGTGATGGGCGCTCTATGGCCCGTTCCGCCGCAGCCTTGGCGCGTGGTTGTGTCGGTGCTGTGCTTTGTGTTGGCTAGCCTTTTCTCGTGGACGGCGACCCGGGCGCTGGGACGGCATCTTCGCTTCGATGCCGCCATCGGTACCGAGCATGAGTTGGTGCGGCATGGACCCTATGGGCTGGTGCGCCACCCGATCTATACGTCGCTCCTGTGTTTACTGTGGGGGATCGGTCTGATGGTCGCTTCGCCGTTGCTGTTTGCTGTTTCGACGGTGATGTTTCTGGCCGGCACAGAGATCCGTGTGCGGGTTGAGGACCGTCTGCTGGAGGCGCGATTCGGAGAGCAGTTCTGGAAGTATCGGCGCTCGACGCGAGCTTACCTTCCGTTGCTGCGGTAACGAGGAAGATTGACGGAAAACGGAAGTCTGATTTGGGGCATCCCACCTTGCAGGAGAATCTCCATGATTCGCAAACTGAAGTCGGGCGAGTTCCGCATCTATTCACGCCATGAAGATCCTAAGACGGGAAAGCGAAAGAATCTGGGTACGTTCGCCACACGGGAGAAGGCTGAGGAGCACGAGCGGGCGATTCAGTACTTCAAACGGCACTAAGCAACGAACGAGAAAAACAAAGGGCGGCAGAATAATATCTGCCGCCCTTCCCTTTTTAAGGGTGAAGCCGGATTAGCGAGTGCGTGTGCGGAAGCGGCGATAGAGCTCTCCACTGCCGCCGAGAAGTCCAGTCGCCAGGAGAGCAAGCGAACCGGGCTCAGGAACAGCCGGGGGGTTGCTTGCCAAAGCTGCGCTGAAGGTCCCATAGGACGCGGCCTGACCGTCGTTGTAGTAAAAGGCATAGCCGCTTGTGGAGTGGAAGGTAAAGCGGTAAGGCGACGTCCCGATCGTTTCGGCGAAGGTGATGTCGTTCAACTCTCCATTGAGAAACCGGACCAGCGTATTGCCGGTTGCCCCGGTGAGGCTGAAGGTCTGACCAGCGATGTTGAAGGTCACATCGTCGAGGTTCCCATTGGCCACGGTGTAATCGGAGATTCCTGTGGCAGAGGGTGCTCCCTCCAGTGTGATCGATCCAGTTCCGCCATATAGAGAGCCAGCACTGGGTGTGAGGGTGAGGTTATAGGTGACAGTATCGGCAAAAACGACAGCGGGAGCAGAAAGAACCAAGGCAAAGGCAGTTAGGACTAATTTCTTCATGAGATTGCGCATTTTGCAGACCTAGGAGCGGGATTTAGATTTCTTATTGATTCCGGAAGCACGGCGAATGCCAAATCACTGAATCCGCTACTTTTACCCAGAATCCTCCCCTTTTCTGCGAAATCATTCCGTCCATAGGCCTGGGAGAGGAAACGTTTTTCCCATGCGCCGCCGCAGAAGAGAAATTCTGCAGGCCAAAAGGCACTTTCGAATAAAAGTGGCCAGACCTCTTAAGAATTCTGTACACTTCGCTCGCCGTTAACAACACAGTTTTCAGAAGCCAGAGCGGACTGCTGTGGCAGGAATAAACGAGGAGCGATCGATGACATTGCAGGGTACTAACCGGCGTGAGTTTGTAAAGATGGGGGCAGCGGTAGCGGGAACGGTTGCGACATGGAACGCGACCAGCTATGCCAAGATCGTGGGCGCAAACGATCGCGTTCGGGTGGGCGTGATAGGTTGTGGCGACCGGATGAAGCAGGCCCTGATCCCTGCCTTCCACATGCACCAGAAGGAGATGAACTTCGATTTTGTTGCGGTATCGGATATCTGGAACCGCCGGCGTGAAGAAGGCGCGGCTTACATTGAGAAGATTAGCGGCAACAAGGTTGATCCTGTGCGGAACAACGATGAGCTGTATGCGCGCCAGGACGTGGATGCGGTGTTGATTGCCACAGCGGACTTTCAACATGCTCAGCATGGCGTGGAGGCAGTGAAGGCCGGACGCGACGCCTACGTGGAAAAGCCGATGGCCCACACGATGCCGGACGCGCGCGCGATTCGGGACACCGTGCACAACAACAAGCAAATCGTGCAGATCGGGACACAGCGGCGAAGCACGCCGAGCTATCAGAAGGCCTACGAGTACATCAAGTCCGGCAAGTTTGGCGACATCGTCATGGTGGAGATGACGTGGAACGTCAATCAGCCGGGGCGCTGGCGGCGACCGGATGTCGTGCCCCTGCTGAAGGAGCAGGACACGGACTGGAAGCGCTACCTGATGCACAATCCGTACGAGCCGTTTGATGCGCGGAAGTATCTTGAGTTCCGGCTGTTCTGGCCCTACTCGTCGGGAATCCCGGACCAGTGGCTGGTCCACCAGATCGATACGGTGCACTGGTTCAGCGGGTATCCGCATCCCCGCAGCGTGGTGGCCAACGGGGGCAACTATCTGTGGCATGACGGCCGCAAGAACTGGGACACGATGACGGCAGTCTTCGACTACGGTCCGGAGGACGACCTGACCAAAGGCTTCCAGGTGCAGTATTCATCGCGGTTCACGAACTCCGCCGGAGGAGTGAAGGAGCTTTACTATTCAAACGCCGGAATGCTGGATATGGACAAGCAGACAGTGACGCCAGCCGGAGGCCTGACCGCGAAGTCGGCAGCAGAGATGAAGATGCAGGCCAACCAGCTGGAGCCGTTCTCGCTGAGCAAAGCGGTAGAGGAGACATCCACTTCGGCAAATACCGGAGCGGACAACCAGACCTCGGCCAACATGCGCAACTGGATGGAGTGCGTGCGCTCGCGTAAGACACCGAATGCGAGCGTCGATGCTGGCTACAGTCATTCCGTAGCACTCTGCATGAACATCGCGGCGATCCAGACCGGGCAGAAGGTCACCTTCAACGACAAGACGCAGCAGGTTATGGTCGGAGGCAAGGTCTATGCATAAGCTGCTCACGCTTTGCTGCCTTGTGGGATTGTCGATGGGAGCGAATGCGTTTGCAAAGGATGGTGGCGGCGTCCGGGTGGTTGCAGACGAGGCAAACAGCCGCGTCGATATCACGATTGACGGCAAGCCTTTCACTTCGTATGTCTGGCCCACTACGCTGAAAAAGCCAGTACTTTTCCCGTTGGTCGCTGCGGATGGCGTGACGGTGACGCGCGGCTATCCACTGGCTCCCCGTGACACCGAACGCGTGGATCATCCGCACCACGCCGGGCTGTGGTTCAACTACGGCAATGCGAACGGCTTCGACTTCTGGAACAATTCGGACGCAATCAAGCCGGAGAACCGCGGCAAGATGGGGACGATCCACCACGAGAAGGTCGTCTCCGTAAAGAGCGGAGGAGCCCAGGGCGAACTGGTGGTGGACTCGGTGTGGGAGACCGGGGCGGGCGAGAAGATCCTGAGCCAGAGGACGAAGTATGTCTTCTCGCACAAGGGAGATGCCCGCACAATCGATACGATGGTAACCATGCAGGCGCTCGACAAGGTCGTCTTCCACGATGATAAGGAGGGAGTGCTGGGCATTCGCGTGGCCCACTTCCTCGAATCACCCACGGAAAAGGGTGGCACCTTTGCGGATGCCAGTGGACGGGAGACCAAGGTGGAGGGCAATACGGCAGGAGCCACCGGAGTCTA
>DATHJA010000111.1:0-8389 GCA_035316475.1 Edaphobacter sp.
GCCTCTCACCATCGACCCTGCCTTCATCACCTCCGCACTCGAACTCCCCGGTTATCGCATCGTCCGCAATATCGGGGTCGTACGCGGTATCGTGGTGCGCTCCCGCAGTATCTTCGGAACCCTCGGCGCCAGCCTCCAGACCATCCTCGGCGGCGACATCACCCTCTTTACGCAGCTCTGCGAGAAGACCCGCCAGGACTCCTTCGCCATGATGGCGCTCCACGCCTCCCAGATCGGAGCTAACGCTGTCATCGCCTTCCGCTATGACGCCAACGAACTGATGAATGGCGTCACTGAGGTCCTCGCCTACGGGACCGCGGTTGTGGTGGAGCGAATCTGATGCAGCTTGGATAGAACAGATGTGGCGCGCGAACTCCTCGCGCGCCACTCCCACTTACAGGTTAGAAGATGTACTTCGCAGCCAGCTGCGCCCGCCGGGGTGAGCTATTGATGACTCCGTCGGTCGCCGCGTTCAGGCGGCCGAAGACGGTCGACTGGATCGACTGCGAGCCCATCGTGTCGTAGGTCACGTTGTTCAGCAGGTTCTGCACCTCGAAGCGCAGCTGCAGGGACTGCTCCTTCCAGGTGTGGAACGACTTCATCAGATTAGCGTCGGTGCTCCAGGTCGCGTTCTGACGCAGCCAGTTTCGTCCGATGTTCGAGAACTCGCCCGGCGCCGGAAGGTAGAACTGCGCTCGCTGGGCTGCGGTCAGGAAGTAGGTCTGGGTTCCTTCCTTGTGAACGTGACCCATGTGCGCGTCGCAGTGATCGCATGAGGCGGGAGTCTGCACGCTGCCGGAAAACGTATTCGAACCTGAGTAGATCGTCAGTGGGCGGCCCGACTGCCAGTAGCCATCGCCGGAGATCTGCCATCCGCCGGCCAGCAGGTCCAGCGCACGGTTCCACTGTGCTCCGTAGTGGCGGCCGCGGCCGAACGGGAGGTCCAGCACGTAGTAGCCATTGATGACATGCGTGTTGTCGAAGTCCGACGCCGCATAGTTCAGCTGTGGCGCACGGTAGTCGAATGGCGTGCTTGCCGCCGACTGCGTGCTGCCAGTCGCCACCGTCGTAAAGGCGGGATCGAAGGACCGCGTATCCAGCGACTTCGAGTAGGTGTAGTTCACCGTGACCAGGAAGCCCTGCGAGAATCGCTTCTCTAGCTGCGCCTGTAGGCCGTTGTAGTTCGAATAGTCCCGGCTCTGCAGAACGAACAGTCCGCCCAGATATTGTGAATACGGCTTGAAGAAGTTCGCCGGCAGGCCTGAACTCACCACCAGCGGCTTTCCGTTGGGATAGCCCGTTGCAGTCTGCAGACGTGTAGCCAGAGAGTTTGCCAATCCCGCGACATTGTTCAGCGTCAGGTTCGATGCATAGTTCCGCTGAATAAATGCCGTGCCTGACTCGTTCGTCCGCCGTCGCGTATCCGACGAGATGATGTTCGTCATCAACTGACTATCTTGCCCCGCCTGCACCTGCTTGAAGGCGTCCAGAAAGCCGTTGGAGAAGATCTCTGACTGGTTGGTGTCATAACCGCCGTACAGGTGCGTGCCGTGGTTGCCGATATAGCTCACGGTCAGCACCGTATTCTTCACCAGCTCGCGTTGAATGCTCAGCGCCCACATTGAGACCGTCGGCGTCTGCATGTTGGGGTCGCCCACAGTAAGCGAGCCCGCGCCATAGGCCGGCGGTGTCGTCAGGCTTAGCGGAGTCGCTGTTGGCGAGGGCACAAACCAGTTCGCTGCGCGCACCCCTTGGGCGCCAGCCTGGTCCAGACCCGATGTCGCGTCCGTCACCTGATAGGTCAGCCCAGGCATTCCCTGAAAGACCGACGAGGAGAACGAGAACGGATTGATGCGGTCGTAGGCGATGCGGAAGTTGCCGCGGATCGACGTTTTACCGTCCTTCATCGGATCCCACGCGAAACCAGCCGAAGGCCCGAAGTTTGTCCAGCGATTGCTCATAAACGACCCGTGCACGAACTGCAACGCGCTGGTCAGCGGCGTGCCGTAGTTCAGCGACTGATTCGGAATCAAGCCCGGGAAGCTGTGCAGGTCCGGAGCCTGACGCCCGTCGACGCGAATGCCGAAGTCGAGCACAAGGTTCGGTAAGGCATGCCAGGTGTCCTGAATGTAAAAGTCATACTCCGGCCACCGATGGTCCATATTGTTGATGGTGCCCGCCGGTTTGAAGGCGTTGAGGTCGGGCTGCGCGACGTAGCCTTCCTGCAGCTGTCCCACACGGCCCAGCAGCTCATTGATTGCCGTATAGAGATTTGTTTGGTCGTTGCTGGTATTGATGCCGGTCTGCGGAATTTTGTACGCCGTCGTATCCGGAGTGTTGCCACTGGTGCCCGTCGAGAAGGTCACCTGCGGAATCGCATTCAGCACGCCGACAGAGCCACGCTGGTCGATCTCGCGGCCATAGCGGAAGTTGATTCCGCCCTTGAAGATGTGCGGCCCATGGACGTAGGTTACGTTGTCTACGAGTTGGAAGGTCGTCAGGAAACGGTTATTACCCAGCGCGGAGATCAGCGGAGACGTCACCAGGGTAGTGACAAAGGGTTGCTTCGCGTTGGCCGCCGATGACGGGTTCTCGAACTTATAGCCGAACCGGTTCATGCCGACGACGAACTCATTGGCTAGCTTCGGCGTGGGAGCCCAGCGCCAGTTGAAAGCAAAGTTACGTGGCGTGCGGTAGGTATTGACCACTGCAGGAAGTCCAGGAAAGGTGCTATAGCCTGCGTTCGCCGGATCGGCATAGGTGTTCTGGTGGCCACCGAGCCAACGGAAGTACACCGAGTTCTTCTCGTTGAACCGGTAGTCAATCTTGAAGGCCACATCCACCTGCTTGTCGGTCGACGGCGCTACAAAGTTGTACCCGGCAAAGTTCAAGCCGTCTCCGGCCTGAAAGTTGTTGGGCAAAGGGCTAAGGCCGAGATAGCTCTGCATCGCCGGATCGAGCCCCTTGTGGAACGGATCGTTCGCCACCATATCGTACGTATTGTATGGAACGATCGGATTGCCATTTCCATCGACCGAGGCCCCTGTAACGCCCGCAGGCTGATTGCGGCCGCTCGAGGCGTAGCGGAAGAGTCCCTGCCGCGCCTGCTGCGTGTATACCGTACGGGTTAACAATGTGCTGGTTGCCGCGTGCAGTAGTTCGAAGTTCGCAAAGAAGAACGCCTTGTCCTTCCAGATTGGCCCGCCCAGAGATGCGCCCGGAATATTCTGCACGAACTGCGATTTGGGCGTGATGGGCGTGGTCGCCTTGTTCTGCGGCGAGTTCGCCCGCAGGAACGGCGACTGATAGAACCAGAACAGATTGCCGTGCCACTGGTTCGTTCCCGACTTCGTCACCATCACCACCTGCGCGCCCGAGCTGCGCCCGAACTCCGCCGTCGGCGAGGCCGTAATCACGCGAAACTCCGAGAGCATGTCCGGGTTCTGGTGCGGCGGCGAAGTATTTCCTCCACCCGACGAGCTCTCATTCGCATCGATGCCGTCCATCACGTAGTTCCATGCGCGGTCGCGCGAGCCGTTCACATTGATGCCGCCGCCGGTCGCATTCAATCCGTTCAGCACAACACCGGGCATGTACTGCACCAGCCCCACCGGGTTGCGCTGGCGCGTTCCCACGATGGGAAGCTGCGTCAGCGTCACGTTATCGATGATGCCGCCCAGGTTGCCCGAGGACTCCGTCTGCACCAGGTCGTAGCCGCCCTGAACCGTCACCGTCTCGGTATTTCCGCCGATCTCAAGCTTCGGGTTCACGCTCGTTGGAACGCCGATTGCCAGTACATTGCCGGTCGAGACGAACTGTTTGAACCCCACGGCCTCCGCTTTGATCGTGTACCGGCCCACCTGCAGCAGGTCGAACGCGTATGTTCCCGCGCTTGACGACTTCATCGCATACGTCGCTCCGGTCCCTTCGTTCACGGCCGTCACCGTGGCGTTGGACACAATGGCTCCCGAGGAATCCGTCACAACTCCAGAGATGCGGCTCGTGGTTCCCTGTCCCAGAGCCAGCGAGCTTACAAGCAGAACGACACTACAAAGCAATAACAGCCAACGATGCGACATATGCCTCCAGAGGTGATGCAGGATGTATGTGGGACCCGCGATGAACTGCCTTCCTCACCTGCGAATCGGCAAAGGCATCTTCAGCGGAAGAACAAACAGCGGGAGAAATGCTTCTCGGAAAAGCTGTTAAATCCCGCAACCGAAGCCGCAAAACTGACTCGACGGAAGCAGGAATGGGTAAACGCTAAAACCGTCTCCCCCAGCTGTCAAGAAAATCTGACCGGCCGTATACATCTCTATAACGGTGTCATTCAATCGTCTTGAGTTTCACCCACGATATCCACTGTGGCCCTGCGTACGATAACTAGATAACCACAAGACCACTGCACAAGGATCGAGTTCTTCTCCGCGTTTATGACCACCTCCGCCCCTGGCCGCATTGAAGTCATTACAGGCCCCATGTTCTCCGGAAAATCCGAAGAGCTCATCCGCCGCCTCAAGCGCGCCCGCATCGCCCGCCAGCGCGTCGCCTGCTACAAGCCCGACATCGATCTCCGCTATCACCGCACTTCTATCGCCAGCCACTCCTCGCAGACGCACGACGCCTCCACGATTTCTCCCACCAGCGATCGGCTGCGTGAAGAGCTCTTCGGAGCCGGAAAGATTCACGAGACAGACGTCATCGGCGTAGACGAGGTTCAGTTCTTCGATCACGACATCGTCCCGTTCATCCTTGAGCTCGTCCACCTCGGCAAGCGGGTCATCCTCGCAGGCCTCGATACCACCTTCGCCAACGAGCCCTTCGGCCCTGTCCCCAATTTGATGGCGCTGGCCGACGAGGTCACCAAGCTCTCCGCTGTCTGCATGGTCTGCGGCCAGCCCGCCATCCACACCCAGCGGCTCGGCCAGAGCCAGGAGCTGGTCGTCGTCGGAGCCGCCGGCCTTTATGAAGCCCGCTGCCGCGCCCACTTTCAGCCCTACGTCGACGAGCACCATTCCGAGCAGCTTGAACTACCCTCGGCCCGATAACCGGCCCCGACACAAAACAAATGGAGTTACTGCGTTATCCTTCTCTCTGCACGTCTTCCAGCATCTACCTTTAGCAGGAGAAAACCATATGCGCCTTACCGCCGCAGCCCTTGCCGTCAGCCTCCTCACCGTGCCAGCCCTCGCCAAACCCAAGGGCGCGGTGACCGTACCGCTGAAGACCAGTACCGGACAGGATGCCGGTACCGCCAGTTTCGTCCCCGGCAAAGACAAGAAGATCACCATCCGGATCAAACTGAAGAACCTGCCACCGGGCGAGCACGCCGTCCACATTCACGAGCATGCAGTCTGCGATGCCCCCGACTTCAAGACCGCCGGAGGACACTTCAACCCGGCTGAGAAGAAGCATGGCATCGAAAATCCCATGGGCCACCACAATGGTGACCTGCCGCAAAACGTCACCATCGCCGCCAACGGTAATGGATCGGCAACTTTCCATGTCGACTACCTGTCTCTGGACCCCTCCGCCACCGACTCGATCTTCGCCAATGGTGGAACCTCCATCATGGTTCACGAGAAGGCGGACGACATGAAGACCGATCCCACCGGCAACGCCGGAAACCGGATCGCCTGCGGCGTCATCACCGCTCCCAAATAGAGACTTCCGGCCCTTGGGAAAACACTCGTCACATCAATGAACCATCCCGGACGCCCCTGCGTATAGAACCGCATGGGCGTCCTTTCCATCGCGCTTCCCGCTTCCGGCTGCCGCACCAATGGTCGGACCATCCGTGCAGGATCTGTGTCCGCCGCTCGTCGCTCCACCCGTTCTACTGCGAATAACCCCGCGGCTATTCCTGCGATCCCAACTGGTTCACGCGATAAACTCATACAATTGCCAAAGCCAGTTGAGGCCATGTTAGAGCGTAACCCGGAACAGGAAGCTGCACAGGAAGCCATCGCCCGTCTGGTCCGGCAGTGCATTGCCGGAGATGCTCAGGCGTGGCAGCAGCTCGTCGTCTCGCAGCACCGACGTATCTACGCCATCTGCTACCGTTTCACGGGTTCTGCGTCCGACGCTGAAGATCTTACTCAAGACGTCTTCCTCAAGCTCTATAAAAATCTGGCAAGCTTCGACCTCCAGAAGGGGAGCTTCCAGACCTGGATCACGACTCTGGCCCGCAACCTTCTTGTCGATCACTTTCGCCGGACCCGGCTGGACCGCGCCTCTGATTCGCTGGACGCGACCTATGATGGCGACGAAGACGGGCCTACCATGGCCGACCGGTTAGCAGACACGCGGAGCTCGCAGGAGCAGCAGTTTGCCAGCCTGGAGCTGAAAAATCGTATCCAGGGAGCGCTCAAACAACTCTCACCAGAGTTGCGGGAAGCTGTTATTCTTCGGGACCTCGAAGACATGGATTATAAGGAGATCGCCCAGGTTCTGCGCATTCCGGAGGGGACGGTGAAAAGCCGCATCAGCCGTGGTCGCGGGGAACTTGCAAGGCTGTTACAACGTATAGAAAAACAACAGATGATGTAAGGATAGAAGGCGAGGTGGTTCAGGTGGCGGAGTTCAATCAATTCGGTAACAATCAACCCTCCCGGTCGCCGGATCCGGCACACTGCGCGCAGTGCGAGGTCATGCTGACCGACGCGCTCGACCGGACTCTCTCGACGGAGGAGCAATCTCTCTTCGACCGCCATCTGGCTATCTGCCCGGACTGCTCGCGGATGTTCATTGACGCTCGTCTCGGGGCCGATCTTCTTCTGAAGCTGCACGACTCACGACCCGAGGCCCCTGTTGGGCTGCTCGAGCGGATTCTCGCCACCTCGGGCCCGGTCACCGAGCTTCCCCCCATCTCGAGTCAGCAGAATACTCTGCTCGGACTCCCCACACTCGTTCCGGCGGCCATCCCTGGCGTCTCCTCCGGCTATGCCTCCGAGGTGGTCTACGCCACCGGCAAAGTCCTTCCGTTCCGCCAGAGGATGGTAAACGCCTTCAAATTCTCCAACATGCGCCAGGGTCTGATGCAGCCTCGGCTGGCCATGACGGCCGCTATGGCCTTCTTCTCCATCGCGCTGACGCTGAATCTTACCGGCGTGCGCATCACCGATCTTCGGGCCAGCGACTTTACCCCCTCAAGCCTCAAGCGCACCTTCTACGACACAAACGCGCGGGTCGTGCGCTCCATAGATAACCTTCGCGTCGTCTACGAGCTCGAATCGCGTGTCCGCGACCTGCAGCGCGACAACAACGACTCCAGCACGAACCCAAGTTCTTCCCCGGCCCAGAGCACCCCTTCCAGCGACTCTCAGCAGAACAATCAGAAGCCTCAGGAACAGCCGGATCAGCAGAAGCGCCCTAATCCCCGGCAGCGCTCCGGCTCGAGCCGAAGCCTCGGGCTCGACCACTCACGCGTCTTCTCTGCCTCACTCTCACGCCCCGGTTCCTCCCCCGAGCCCGGCCGTGATCCCAGGAAAGTCTTTGTTATCTTTACTCCTACAGTCTTCAACTCGATCGAGCAAGGGGGACAGGCATGAACTGCGCCAATCATCCAGAGCGTGAACGAATCGCCTTTTGCCAGAACTGCGGTAAGCCTCTCTGCCAGGAGTGTGCTCGAGTCGTAGGAACCGCTGTCTTCTGCGAACCCTGCCTTGAGGCCCGGCTCGCCGGCACGCAGCCACCTCCCCCCGCCGGCGCCGGGTACACCTCTGGCAACGTCGGCGGCGTCAACTTCACCACCACCCCCACCGGAGGCAGCTACAGCTACACGGACCCCTCCTCCGGATACGCGGTGAGCGGTACGATTCCGCCTCCCCCCGCAGCGGGAGCACCGAACCCCGGCCTGGCCGCTCTGCTCGGCTTCATCCCGGGCGTGGGCGCCATGTACAACGGGCAGTATGCCAAGGGCATCGTCCACCTGATCGTCTTCGCCGTTCTTGTCAGCCTGGCCGACGAGCATGGCATCTTCGGTCTCTTCGCAGCCGGCTGGATCTTCTATCAGGTCTTCGAGGCCTACCAGACCGCCCGTGCCCGCCGTGACGACACACCATTGCCTAACCCCTTCGGACTCAACGATCTTGGCGATCGGCTCGGCTTCGGCAGATCCTGGCCCTCAGGAAGCCCCGCAGGCAGCGCCTCTTCAGCCTCCTCAGCCTATCCGCCCCCCGACGCTACTCAGTCCGCTACATCTGTGTCCTACGCCCCTCCGACCTACCCATCTCCAGCCTCGAGCTATGCTCCTCCGGCCTCAGGATGGGGCGCTCCGGTCGAGAACTTTACCGGCACACCGTACAACGCGCCTTATACCCCTTATGTGGTAACGCCGCCGACCGTCGATCCCAACGCCGTCTATCCGCGCAACCGCTTTCCCGCGGGA
>DATHJA010000112.1:0-2952 GCA_035316475.1 Edaphobacter sp.
CGTCAGAGACGTGGCTGCTGGTTTCGATGCTGCCCAGCTCAGTAAAGACTTTCCCGCGCTGAACCAACTCGTGCACGGCAAGCCACTCGTCTACCTGGACAACGCCGCGACGTCGCAGAAGCCGCGGTCCGTCATCGACGCTATCATCCGCTTTTACGAAGAGGATTGTTCGAACATCCACCGCGGCGTGCATCTGCTCTCCGAGCGCGCGACCAAGGCGTATGAAGAGGTACGGCTTGCCGTCCAGCAGTTCATCCATGCAGCCAGTCCCGCCGAGGTGATCTTCGTCCGCGGAGCCACGGAAGCCATCAACCTGGTGGCCCAAAGCTACGGCAGGACACACGTGCAGGCTGGCGACGCAGTCCTGATCTCGGCGATGGAGCACCACTCCAACATTGTGCCCTGGCAGATACTGTGCGAGGAGAAGGGTGCGAAGCTGCACGTTATTCCGATGAACGATCGCGGCGAGCTCTTGCTCGAGGAGTATGAAAAGCTGCTGACGCCTGAGACAAAACTGGTGGCTGTGGCACATGTGTCTAACGCCCTCGGCACGATCAATCCGGTGCGGCAGATCATCCGCATGGCGCATGAACGCGGCATCCCCGTGCTGGTGGATGGGGCTCAGGCTGTTCCTCACCTCCAGGTGGACGTACAGGACTTGGACTGCGATTTCTACGCCTTCTCCGGGCACAAGATGTACGGACCGACGGGAATTGGCATCCTGTGGGGCAAGCAGCGGCTGCTCGAAGCCATGCCTCCCTATCAGGGCGGGGGCGACATGATAATCTCGGTCACCTTTGAGAAGACGACCTACAACTCCCTTCCCCACAAGTTCGAGGCGGGCACGCCGGACATCTCCGGAGTCATCGGCCTAGGCGCAGCCATCGAGTATTTAACGCGCATCGGGCTGGACAACGTGGCGGCGCACGAGCACGACCTGCTGGCCTATGCCACGGAGCGAATCTCCCTGTTGCCAGGGGTTCTCGTGATCGGCACCGCGCAGGAAAAGACCGCTGTGCTTTCCTTCGTCCTCGACGGCATACACCCGCACGACATCGGCACCATCCTCGACCAGGAGGGGATCGCTGTTCGCACCGGGCATCACTGCGCCCAGCCGGTGATGCAGTTCTTTGGCATACCGGCGACGACACGCGCTTCCTTTGCGCTATACAACACAGAAGCGGAGGTCGATGCCTTGATGCGAGGGATCACAAAGATTCAGGAGATGTTCGCATGATGCCAGAATCGCGGGACGTTCGGGATCTCTATCAGGACATGATCCTCGAGCATTGGAAGAGGCCGGAAAACTTTCACCCCCTGCCCGATGCAAACCGGAAGGCGGAGGGCTTCAACCCGCTCTGCGGCGACCACTTCACAGTGTTCCTGCAGCTCGATAACGATACGGTCACGGACATCAGCTTTGAGGGTTCGGGCTGCGCCATCTCCAAGTCCTCGGCCTCGATGATGACCGCCAGCCTGAAGGGCAAGACGAAGAGCCAGGCACAGGAGTTGTTCGCGCAGTTTCAACGGCTGGTTACGAACCAGACGAGCGAGGCGGATGAAGAAGCAAACCTCGGCAAGCTGGTTGTCTTTTCCGGTGTCTGTGAGTTCCCGGTGCGGGTGAAGTGCGCCATCCTGGCATGGCACGCGATGATGTCGGCCCTCGATCAGAAGAACGACACGGTTTCAACCGAGTAGTCGCCCCATCGAGTTGCAATGCGAGACACGGCCAAAGCTGGCAATGAACTGGCGTTTTAGCAGGCTGTACAAATGAAAGGAGCGCTTGAATGATTACGCTGACAGCAAACGCGGCCGAGGTTGTGCGAGGCGACATCAACAAGGAGAAGTTGCCGGCGGGCACGGCGCTCCGGCTCGGGGTCGTCAACGATGGCTGCAAGGATAGCAACACCCAATACCGCTACGTGCTGGAACTCGATTCGGAGGCGGTTCGTCCCGGCGACCACCTCTTCGAGAGCGAAGGAATCACGATACGGGTCGATCAGCAGAGTCTGGCCCATCTCGACGGGGTTCAGCTGGGAGTCAAGCAAGGCCCCCACGGAAACGAATACATGTTTCTAAATCCTCACGCGGAACATAGTTGCAGCTGCGGGAACACTTTCTCGGAAGTTATGCCGGACATACAAGTCAAGGAAGTGGAGGCAAACTAATGGCTGTAAACGAAATGGTTTCTCTTAGCCGCGATTGTAAGGTGAGCATCATCCCCAGCGGGGAGACAATGATCCTAGCTACCGGCACTCAGGTCTGGATTACGCAGGCGTTGGGCGGCTCCTACACGGTGATGACAGGGACAGGTCACATGGTCCGCATCGATAACCGCGACGCTGACGCTATCGGAAAAGAGGTCATACCCCCACCAGGCAGCACAAAAGGCGCGGCTGAGGGCTCCCTGGAGAAGATGGTCTGGGAGCAATTGAAAACATGCTACGACCCTGAGATCCCAGTCAACATCGTGGACCTCGGCCTCGTGTATCACTGCGGGGTAACGCCGCTGGCCGAAGGCGGCAATCGAGTGGACGTACGGTTCACGCTGACTGCTCCGGGTTGCGGCATGGGCGGCGTGCTCAAGCGAGACATCGAGGGCAAGGTCGCCCGTATTCCGGACGTAACCCAATGCAGCATAGAGGTTGTTCTGGATCCGCCCTGGAACCAGGGCTTGATGTCGATGGCGGCACAGCTGCAGCTTGGCCTGATGTAAGCCTGCTGCGAGGATTGGAGAGCAATGCGACCCGAAATCGAAAGTACGGAAGGAATCGACATGCCAATGGCCCCAGCAAAAGCCCGCGAAGAAGGATCCGCGGCCCAGCCGGCCATCGGCCCGGACGCCACGATGGCTGATATTCTCCATGCCTACCCAACCGCCAAGATAGCGCTGTTTATCCGGTATCACATCGGGGGATGTACCAGTTGCAGTTATCAGCTCACTGACACGCT
>DATHJA010000113.1:0-18640 GCA_035316475.1 Edaphobacter sp.
CACGACTACACCCAGTCCCGGCACTGGATTCGCCAGTCCGCCCTCCAGGGCCACGAACAGGCACTTCGCGAACTCAAACGCCGCGAGTACCGCGACCCATAAACCCATGCTTCATGAACAGTCGTCGCAGGTTCCTTCAAAACGTGACTAGTGCTGACTCCCTCGAGTCCATCAACTCCTGGCCGCTGAAACCGATCTCAGCGACTCGTCTGGCCCTGAAATTCACGAGTCGCTGATCAACGCCAACCCAGAGCTGGAGCAACAGTCGTCAAAATCGCTTCCATGACGTGCGCATTGTAGGCAACGCCGAGTTGGTTCGGAACGGTGAGCAGAAGCGTATCCGCCTCTGAGATGGCCTCGTCCTCTCGGAGCTGCTCTATAAGGACATCCGGCTCGGCAGCGTACCCTCGGCCAAAGATCGCCCTTGTCGTGTCGATGAAACCGATCTGATCCTGTTCCTGACCTCGTCCAAAGTAGGCACGATCAAGATCGTTAATCAGCGCGAAGATACTGCGGCTCACCGAAACCCGTGGAGTGCGGGTGTGGCCAGCCTCCTTCCAGGCTTCACGGAAGGCGCGAATCTGATTAGCCTGCTGGATGTGGAACGGCTCACCGCTCTCGTCATTCTTCAGGGTTGAGCTCTGCAGGTTCATTCCGAGCTTGGCAGCCCAGACAGCTGTGGCGTTGGAACCCGCTCCCCACCATATTCGATCGCGCAGACCTTCGGAGTGCGGCTCAAGACGCAGAAGTCCTGGAGGATTGGCGAACATCGGACGTGGATTGGGTTGAGCGAAGCCTTTGCCGCGCAGCAGCTCGAGAAACTCCTCCGCGTGCCTGCGGCCCATGCCCGCGTCGTCCTCACCTTCCATCGGCCGATAGCCGAAATACCGCCAGCCATCAATGACCTGCTCCGGGGAACCGCGGCTGATCCCCAACTGCAGGCGTGACCCCGCAATGAGATCCGCAGCCCCCGCGTCCTCGGCCATGTAATGAGGATTCTCATATCGCATATCGATGACCGCTGTACCGAGCTCGATCTTTCGCGTCCGGGTACCGACTGCCGCCAACAGTGGGAAGGGTGACCCCAGTTGCCGTGCGAAGTGATGAACCCGGAAGTAGGCTCCATCCATTCCAAGGCGCTCAGCCTCGATAGCGAGATCAATCGACTGCAGCAGCACGTCAGCCGCTGATTGCGTCGATGACTGCGGTGAAGATGTCCAGTGGCCAAACGAGAGAAAACCGATCTTTTTCATGCAAGATAAGTTTACTGTTCCACATACAGAATTGGTTTCGGGCTGCCATCAGCGCAATCTCGTTAGACCGCGGTCGCTACGAGCGAAAGGGGGGTACATAGCGTTTCGTTGAGCGCAGACTCATCTCCCCGGAAGCACGACCTCCACATCCCCTACTCCAAGCTTCCTGCCATCAGTGCTTCGTACCGCGATCTCCGCCAGCGGCTTATGGTCCCTGGCATCCAATAGCACCGAGTGCTCCTCACCCGCGCGGAACATATACTTGTCGCCCCACTGACGTAACGTCACCATCACCGGCAACAAGTCTTCACCCTTCTTCGTCAGCTCATACTCGTTGTAAGCACTTCCGTCCGAAGCCGGGACCACCCGCAGTATCCCCTCCTCCACCAGCCGCTTCAGCCGTGCCGTCAGAATATTCTTCGCCATCCCCAACCTGCGCTCGAACTCCGAAAACCGCTTCACCCCGATCATCGCGTCGCGCACGATCAACAGGGACCACCACTCGCCGATCACATCCAGCGAGCGGGCAACGGGGCAGATGCTGTCTTGATGGGACTTATGCTTCATGCCGCCCTCCTCATGAAATTTTATCAAAACTAGTTGCATATTGAAACCAAATAATCCATCCAAACAAACGGCTGCAAGGAAGACGAACCACGAAAAGAGGATTTCCATGAGACTCAAAGGCAAAAAAGCACTTATTACCGGCGGCAATAGCGGCATCGGCCTGGCTACCGCGAAGCTCTTCATCGACGAAGGCGCCGAGGTCGCCATCACCGGACGCAATCAACAGACCCTCGACGAAGCGGTCGCCTTCCTCGGACCCAGGGCCCACGGTTTCCGCCTCGAGATCACCGATACATCTGCACGCAAGCAGGCCTTTCAGCAGATCGCCGACAAATTCGGCAAGCTCGACATCGTCTTCGCCAACGCCGGTGTCCCCGGCAACACTCCCGCCGGCTCCACCTCCGAGGAGCTCTTCCGCCAGATCATCGACATCAATCTCACCTCGGTCTTCTTCACCGTCGAAGATTCGCTGCCCATCCTGAACGACGGAGCCTCCGTCATCCTCAACGGCTCAGTGATCGGGACTCTCGGCCAGCCTGGCTACGCCGCCTATGCTGCTACCAAAGCAGGTGTCCGCGCCCTTGCCCGCTCTCTTGCAGCCGATCTCTCCCCGCGCGGCATCCGCGTCAACGTCGTCGCTCCCGGAGCCACCAAGACCCCCATCTGGTCCCGCAACAGCTCCCGCACCGACGAGCAGGCCTCAGGCCTCGAGGCCCTTTTCTCCCGAATCATCCCTCTCGGCCGAATGGGCGAGGCCAACGAGATCGCCAAGGCCGTCCTCTTCCTCGCCTCCGACGACTCCTCCTACGTCCAGGGTGTGGAGCTCTTCGTCGACGGCGGCATGACCGGAACTCCCTTCGGCGGCGCGGCATCCCGCGGCTGATCCTCTCGCTCAATTCAGAACACAGAAAAGCCCCGGCAGTCCATGCCGGGGCTCTCTTTGTCTGCTCAAACTAGCGAAGCTGCTACTTTTTCTCTAGTTCACTCTCAATTGCAGCGATGACCTCCGGAGAATCCGGCTTCGCGGCCGGCTCAAAGCGGTTGACCGGTACTCCGTTGCGCGCAATCAGAAATTTGGTGAAGTTCCACTTGATATCGCCGCCGAGTGGGGAATCAGCCGTCTTGTCCGTCAGATAGTGGTAAAGGGGCGTCTGGTCCGCGCCTAACACCGAAACCTTCGACATCATCGGAAATGTCACATGATACTTGCGGTTGCAGAACGTCTTGATCTCCGCCTCCGTACCCGACTCCTGGTTGGCAAAGTTATTGGCCGGAACGCCAATCACCACCAGTCCCTTGTCTTTGTACTTTTCATAGATCGACTCTAACGCCGAGTATTGAGGCGTATATCCGCAGGCGCTTGCTACATTCACAACAAGCAAGACCTTTCCCTTGTACTTCGCAAGCGAGGTCGGGACTCCGTCGATCGTCTTAAGCGGGTAGTTGTAAACCGGCTTCCCTGTCCCCGCAAACGCCGTGAATGTAAAGCAAAGCAACAACAGTATCAAACGTTTCCGCACTGGTCTTTCCCCTTCCATCAGCGATATGTGCTGGTGAACGCAATTATAGTTTTGTTCTGTTAAAGAATGTCTGTTCGACAGACCGCCCCTCGTTATTCCGGAGCACTGATTCCCGGACTTCGATTCACCAGCAGGTAATTCCCTCCACTCTCCGCCACAACGTTGAAGCCCTTTTCCAGAAGATCCTTCAGGTGCGGCATCTCCGTCCCATACACCAGCAGATACGTCCGCTGCGGCCTGCCCCATAAACCCTTCAGCTCCGCGTCCCCGATAAATATTTGCTTGGCATTCGGAGCATAGCTTCCATACTCCAGATTCGCGCTTCTCCCATTCCAAAGCAGAGCACTCCGGTTGGTGTAGAAGAACGTAGCCGAAAAAGCATAATAGGCATCGCCTTCGATCAGCTCACCCGGAGGCGCGTTCTTCAGCGCCTCGGCAAGCCGGTACGAGCTCAGGTAAGGGTCGAAAGTGATCAGCGCCAGCCGTGCCGCCTGCAAAAACACCAGCATCATCACCGCGAGCACCGCCACCGCCGCGCCCGTTCTCCTCACTCGCAACAGCCCCGCCACTCCAATCAGCAGAGCGCAACCCGCCACAACCAGAGGAGCCCGCAGATACGCAAAGGCTCCGAGCGTAAGGTCACTCATGTGCCCCAGCGAGAGCGTATACAGCTCCGGATTCTGCGTCAGCGCCGTTGAAATATCTCCCGGCGTCGGCAGCTTCGCCGTCCACGCCAGCAGAAACACCACCGCACCCAGGCAAAGCCCCAAAACCGCACCCAGCACAACCCGCGCCACACGCGGGTACTTCTCTTTCTCAGCAAGCTGGCTGCCCAGAAGCATCGCCAGAGCCGGATAGATCGGCAGCGAGTAGTACTCCTGCGTCGTCGACAACGTAAAGAAACAGAGCACGAACAGCACCCACACCAGTGCCAGCAGCCGCACCCTGCCGCCGCGGTCCACCGCGCGATAACTCTGCCGGAAAGCAAGAGGCAGTGTCAGGCTCCACGGAAACAGCCATGCAAAGTGCAGCAGCCAGAACCACACTCTCGGCACCGTGTTGTAGTCGCGCGGATAGCGCATGTTCAGAAACCGGAACAGGTGCTCGTTCAGAAAGTAGAACCAGAAGAAGCCGTGATACTCCCCCGGGCTCGAGTGCATCGTCCAATCGAAGTACGGCGGATTCCGCAGCGTCGCCAGAACATGCCAAGGCGCCGCTATGACAAGCACGATAGCCAGTCCGCTCAGCGGACGCAGCCGCCGCACAAGCTCCCGCAGCGGCGTCTGCCGCGTAACCGCAAGGTAGATCGCGCCGATCGCAACCGGAAACACCGCCGCAACCAGCCCCTTCAGCAGAAGCCCACACGCCAGGCTCACATAAAGCGTGATGAACCAGAGTGCAGGCCGCTTCTCCTCCGCGTCCAGCAGGCGCAGCATCGACCACAGCGCCAGCGTGATCGTCAGCGTAAGCGCGGCATCGGGAATCAGGATGCGCGTAAACAGAAAGATGCCAACGCACGTCGCCAGAATTGTGCCCGAGTAGATCGCCGCCCGCCGCCCAAAGGCCCACAGCGCAAACCGTGCCGTCACCCAGCACAACGCAATATTAATCAGTGCCAGAGGAAGACGCGCCGCCCAGTCGTGCACGCCGAACACCTTGTACGACGACGCCATGATCCAGTAGATCAGCGGCGATTTCTCCAGATACGCCACGCCATCCAGCCGCGCCGTCACCCAGTCGCCGCTCTCCAGCATGTTGCGGGCAATCTGCGCCTGCACCGCATCCACATCGTCCATCAGATGCGGCGGGCTGAACACCAATGGAAGAAAGGCGCAGCAGGCGACCAGAAGAACGATCGTGTCTATGCGGAGACCGAGGAAAAACCTCCCGAGTGGTCCTGCAGAGCCATCGTCTGGTCCTCCAGATCCCATCCGCACTCGATCTTCCATTGCCGGATCCACAGAAACAACATCAACATCCCCCATAAGTGATACCCGTAGTTCGCCTTTCTCTCCATGTGCAGCCTGATCAGCGACTCCAGATAAGGCCACGACACGATGCCTGTCTCCTCCACCGTCTTTTGATTGAGCGTATCCAGCAACACCGGCTTCAGATGTCCGCGCAGCCAGTCGTGCACCGGTATATCCAGCCCCTGCTTCTTCTTCGCCAGAATGTTCTGCGGCAGCTTGTCTTTCATCAGGCTGCGCAGCAGCACCTTCAGCGTGCGGCCTCGAATACAGTAGTCCGCCGGCAGCGTCGCCGCAAACTCTACGATGCGGTGGTCCAGAAACGCTGGCCTCACCTCGAGCGAGTGCGCCATGCTCATACGATCCACCTTCACCAGAAGGTTGTCAGGCAGATAATACGCCTGGTCGAAGGCCATGAACCTCCGCACATCGCCGCGCGCCGGAATCGTCGCCAGCATCTTCAGCAGATGCGTTCCGCCCTGTGTCATCATCAGGTCCTTCCGCTGCATTTGCGAGAAGGTTCCGTTCCAGTAGATGTGCGAGCTGCGCTCATCCAGCAGCGTGCCGTACAGAAAGCGCTGCAGCTTGTAGTCCAGCCCTATCTTCTTGTTCGAGGCCCGCAGCCGGTTGGCCGAGTGCAGCGAGAGCCGCCGCAGGCTGCGCGGAACCATCCGCGCCCGTCGCGCATACTTGTCGGCAAGATACGTGATGTACCCTCCGAATAGTTCATCGGCCCCCTCGCCGCTCAGCGCCACCGTAACCTGTTTGGCCGACATTCGCGACAGGTGCCACACCGGAACCGCGCCCGCATCTGCGTTCGGCTCATCCGCGTAATAGGCCAGCTCCGTAATCGAGTCCGGAGTCACCGTCGATGGCCCGAGATCCAGTTCGTGATGGTCGGTCCCATACCGCGACGCCATCTCGCGCAGGTAAGGAGCCTCGTTGAACTCGCGACCCTCGAAGGTGATCGAAAACGTCTTCAGCGGCGTCGCACTGTACTGGCTCGCATAGTGCAGGATCGTCGACGAGTCCAAGCCCCCGCTCAGCCACACTCCTACCGGAACGTCCGCGGTCAGATGCTCCTTCACCGACTGCGAGATCAACTGATCCAGCCGCGCCGTCGCATCTCCAAACGACGTCGGTGCGCTCAGGTCCGCGCGGTCCACCTGCCAGTAGCTGTGCGACGAGATCTCCCCGTCATGCCAGGTCAGGAAGCATCCCGGCATCAGCTTGTGGACGCCCTCGGCCAGTGTGCGCGACCCGGGAACATAGTTCAGCCCAAGGTAGGCATCGAGGGCATCCAGATCGATCCGTCGCGGAACCTCGGGGTAGCAGAAGATCGACTTCACCTCCGACCCGAAGTAAAGTTCGCCTCCGCAGAGAGCATAGTAGAGCGGCTTGATTCCCATCCGGTCGCGCGCCAGCACCAGCCGCCTCCGCGACTCGCGCCAGACGGCAAAACCGAACATGCCGTGCAGCTTCTCAATGCAGGCCGTGTCCCACTCCATGAAGGCACGCAACACCACCTCGGTGTCGCAGCTGGTGCGGAAGCTGTGGCCAAGAGCTATCAGCTCCCGGCGCAGCTCGGCGTGGTTATAGATCTCGCCATTGAAGACGAGCACGTAGTCTTCGTCGTCAGAGGTAATCGGCTGACACCCGGCTGCCGTGTCGATGACACGGAGCCGGGTTGCGCCCAGCGAGACCGTGGAGCTTTGCCATGCACCCTGGTCGTCAGGGCCCCGGTGAATGATGGAGGCTACCGCCTGGTAAATCCGTTCGGGCAGAAAGGGACGTGCAGCGTGGGTATATCCTGCTATTCCACACATTTATATTTTTTTTGAAGAGCCTGTAATTTTTCCAACTATACCCGAAACTTTTTTCAAAGCATTGTTTTTAAAGCAGGCTTAGAGAAAAAATTTTGTTTGGACCGGCGTCTTTTTCTGGAATTTACTCGTCTAACTTCCCTCGGCGGAAGCCGCTTCCTTCTCTTAACTCTGGATGTATCAAGGGATTGCCCCACGCCTCCTTCCTGGCTGAAGGCTTCCATGAGAGCTGGCGGCATCGCTGGTCAAGGGGTGAGTTTGAATCTAAACGTTGATTAGCTCTTTGGGCACATGAATTTCAGCCACAAACAAAGGCCAGGATAGCGCGCGAATCCGTTGTACCTCTCGAGATTAGGAGGTAAACAGCTTCCAGTGTCCCTCGGAGACCACTTCGACAGTGCCGTCGGCCACTTTAATGGCGGTCTGATCGTCAATCGCATACACCGGAACTGGTAGCCTCGCAGCCCATTTTTCCGCGTTAGCCAACGAAGCGTCCGGGTGATCCTCATGATCCAGGTGCGGAATCAATGCAAAGTCAACCAGCCCCGCTCCCTGAGACGTAACGAAGATCCTGCTGGTCTCTCCCTGGGGAGTATCGAACACAATGTCTTCCGATGTGAGCGCGCTACCGCTGCCGCTGGGCGGATTCCTGTAGGTCTCTCCAAAGGTGGAGGCCGTCGCCATGCTCCCGGCGCTTACTCCCACATAGACTGACTGGCGCAGCAACGACGGCAAGAGGTCTGCCAGTCCGGACTGCCGCATCCAGTAGCTCAGGTACAGGGGATCGCCGCCCCAAACCAGCAGGGCGTCCGTCTCCTCGACCGACGGGATCCAGGCTTTTCTATCGATACTTGGTAGCGCAGTAAGTTCCAGCACTCCCAGGGACTTCCAACCCAATTGGGACAAAGGGGAATGGGCTTTCCCGCAGATCGCCTGGTATGCCATACCAGCACTGCCAGGGAAAGGATATATCGCGGTGGGAATGAAGAGGGCGGTGGAGTCGGCAATCGGTTTACCCAGCAGCTCGACGAGCGCGTCGTTGATGCTCGTGTTGCTGATACCAGCGGAAGTGAGAAGAAGCCTCACGATGCCCTCCTAGTCATCATACTGAGCCATGCCAGGATGCTTGGGCAGGAACTGGCAACAGCCTGTCAAGTCAAAATCGATCTAACCAGCACAAACAAAAACACATCCATCTGCCGATCCATATTGTCTGGTCTGCTAAAATAAAAGCAGAAGCTGAAAAAGCCCCGGATTCCTCCGGGGCTTTTCTGTTTCCCACAACTCGTTACTTTTTAATATCTTACCTATAAGCCTTTATTATTCAATACTTTGAGATTGTGGTCCGAAGCTAAGTTATATGTTTTGAAGACTTTGCACAAAAACCGGGGGAGGGGAGGACCACTAAACCAGTGTGGCGTCCAGCGTGATCTCCGCCTTCAGAACCTTCGAGACCGGGCAGCCCAGCTCGGCCTTGTGGGCCAGCTCGTCGAACTTCGCCTTGTCGATGTTCGGGATCTTTGACGTATTGGTCAGGTGAATCTTGGTGATCGTCGGGCCTTCCCCATGCAGGTCGAGCGTTAACACCGCCTTGGTCTCAATCGTCTCCGGGGTGAAGCCGGCCTCGGTAAGCTGAGCGCTCAATGCCATGGTGAAGCATCCAGCGTGCGCGGCAGCGATCAGCTCCTCCGGGTTGGTGCCCACGCCCTCGGCGAAGCGGGCCGCGAAGCTGTACTGCGTCTCCTTGAGCGTGCCGCTCTGGGTGGTGATGCTGCCTTTACCCTCCTTGAGGGTGCCGTGCCAGATGGCGCTTGCGTAGCGATCCATGGAAGTCTCCTTTTCGTGTTAAAACCGCTCTTCCGACGGTACATGATTCGATGCCTCCCTGCGGACAGCGGCCAGTTGAAAATTCTGCAAAGTGCGCTAGCTTAACGGAATGTCCCACCTGGATTCCGCCATCGAGGAACGCGCTGAGAAGATCGAAGCGACCGAGCAGTGCTCGCTGCCCGTCGAGCACCACCAGGTCTACTGCCCCACCTGCTCTTCCAGGCTCGAGGACAGCCGCTGCAAGCTGGTCTGCCGCACCTGCGGCTACTTCCTGAGCTGCGCCGACTTCTACTGAGCCCTCCGCGTACTTCGATCCGCGCCGTCCGTCATCCTATAGGAGCAGCCCTCACAGGCCCCTACAGGATGGAACCAAAAGAAGCCGAAGCCGCACCGACGATAGAATCCGCGCCTCAGGCTCCGCCGGAGGCGCGAGGCCGCTTCTCGCACGCCTGGCGCGCGCTGCGGCACCGCAACTTCCGGCTCTACTTCACCGGTCAGAGCATCTCGCTGGTCGGAACCTGGATCACCCGCATCGCCACCAGCTGGCTGGTCTACCGGCTCACCGGCTCGGCCTTCCTTCTGGGAGTCGTCGGCTTCGCCGGACAAATCCCGACCTTCCTCCTGGCTCCTCTGGCAGGCGTGGTCGTCGAGCGCATGGACCGCCGCAAGCTGCTGGTTTGGACGCAGGTGCTGGCGGGAGTGCAGTCGCTGCTGCTGGCCGCCCTTACCCTGGCGCGGGTCATCACCATCCACGAGGTGCTCGCCCTCAGCGTCTTTCAGGGCCTGATCAATGCCTTCGACATGCCGGGCAGGCAGTCGTTCCTCGTCCAGATGGTGAGCCCCGAGGGAGGCAAGCCGGACAGAGGAGACCTGGGCAACGCCATCGCGTTGAACTCCTCCATCGTCAATCTGGCCCGGCTAGTCGGACCGGCGATCGCCGGCCTGATCATCGCCGCCGTCGGCGAGGGCTGGTGTTTCCTGATCGATGGCGCAAGCTACATCGCCGTCGTAGCCTCGCTGTTGATGATGCGGGTCTCCCACGCGGTCACAGAGCGTCCCACCACCTCCATGCTGGAGCAGCTGAAGGAGGGCTGGTCGTACGTGAGCGGCTTCCGCCCCATCCGCACCATCCTTCTGCTCTTCGCCCTCATGAGCCTGATGGGAATGCCTTTCATGGTGCTGATGCCGATCTTCGCTGCGCGTGTGCTGCACGGTGGGCCGCACACGCTGGGCTTCCTTACAGGGGCCTCGGGTGTCGGCGCACTCGTCTCGGCCATCTCGCTGGCCATGCGCAAGTCGGTGCGCGGTCTGACGACGATGATCCAGGTGTCGGCCTTCTGCTTCGGTAGCGGGCTGATTCTCTTCGGACTCTCGCGCAGCCTTGCACTGTCGCTGCTGCTGATGCTCATCACCGGCTTCGGCATGATGCAGGGTCTGGCCGCCAGCAACACCGTCATCCAGACGCTGGTGCCAGAGGACAAGCGCGGTCGCGTGATGAGCTACTACACGATGGCCTTCGTCGGTATGACTCCCTTCGGCAGCCTTCTGGCTGGAGCGCTGGCGCATCGCTTCGGCGCGCCCCACACCGTCATCCTCACCGGAACGGCATGCCTGCTGGGAGCCCTCTGGTTCTCGACGCAGCTGAGATCCGTACGCCAGGTGATGAAGCCCATTTATATAGAGATGGGCATCCTTCCTGGAGCCGCGCAGGCCGCCGATGCGGCGGAGCGGACTTTGTCAGGAAATTAACCTTCTCTGGTATCGTCATCTGCGATGAGGACGATAAGGAACAGTGAACTGTCGTTGAGGAAGTTGGGATGCGCCGCGTTGGCTCTGGCATTCGCCCTGACCGCGAGTGCCCGTAGCCAGGTACGCGATGCCATCGAGTGGGTGAATCCCTACATCGGAACCGGCTCGGGAGCGATCGGCTACGGAGGGACGATGCCGTTCGTCACGCCGCCCTTCGGCATGACCAACTGGACCGCGCAGACGAGGCAGAACCACCTCAGCGTGGTCTCGTACAAGTACGAAGACACCGTCATCCAGGGGTTCATGGGAACGCACCAGCCGGCCATCTGGATGGGCGACTACGGCTACGTCACCCTGGTCCCGCAGGTGGGAGAATTGGCAGCTACTCCCGAGACCCGGCAGATGCAGTTTACGCACGCCGATGAGATCACCCGTCCCGACTACTACTCCGTGTGGATGACCGCGAAAGACGGCAGCCGCATCCGCGCCGAGTTGACCGCGACCGAGCGCTGCGCCTACATGCGCTTCACCTTTCCCAAAGGCGCGAGCAGTCGCGTACTGGTAGAGGCCGCGCGGCCCGGAGTCGCGGGCGAGGCAAGCTTCGATGCAGCGAAGCACGAGATCACCGGCTACAACCCGGATCGCACCGATCGCGGCCTGGGACCGTTTGCTCTGCCCAACTTCAAGGGTTACTTCGTCGTCCAGTTTCGCAACGCATGGCGCGATGCGAAGACCTACGGAGCCGACAGCGCAGACGCTCGCGGAGCCTACGCCGAGTTCGCCCCGGGCGAAGTGGTCGAGCTGCGAGTGGGAACCTCCTTCCTCAGCGTTGAGCAGGCGCGAGAGAACCTGCGCCGCGAGATCCCCGCATGGGACTTCGACGCTGTGCAGAGAAAGCTGCGTTCCACGTGGAACGAAAAGCTGAGTCGCGTGAGCGTCGATGGCGCAACCGAAGACCAGAAGAAGATCATCTATACCGGGCTCTACCATGCGCTGCTGTACCCGCGCGTCTTCTCTGAGTACGGACGCTACTACTCGGCCTTCGACGATAAGGTGCACCAGGGCGACTCCTACACGGCCTATTCGATCTGGGACACCTTTCGCGCGGAGAACAGCTTGCTGACGCTGCTCGCGCCCGAGCGCGCGCCGGGCATGATCACGGCGCTGCTGCAGAACTATAAAGAAGGCGGGTGGATGCCGAAGTGGCCGAACCCGTCCTACACGAACATCATGATCGGCACGCATGCCGACTCGCTGGTAGCCGAGGCGATGCTGAAGGGATTGGACAGTTTCGACAAAAAGACGGCGTGGGATGCGGTGTACAAGGACGCGATGACGCCGCCGGAGGGAGACACGACGCGGCGCTGGCTCGACCGTGAGCCGCACACACCCTACGAGGCGCGCGGCGGTCTCACCTACTACAAGCAGCTCGGCTATATCCCCACGGACAAGACCGACGAGGCGTCCTCACGCACCACCGAGGACAGCTACGACGACTGGTGCGTCGCGCAGATTGCGAAGAAGCTGGGCAGGCAGAAGGACTACGAGTTCTTTCTCCACCGCTCGCTCAACTACAGGAACCTCTACAACCCCGCTCTCGGGCTGATGAACGGCAAGACGTCCGACGGTAAGTGGGCTCCGATCGGCGGAGGTCGCGACGACACGCAGAACCGCTCCGCCTCGGGTTGGACTGAGGGCGATGCGTGGGTCTATACGTGGGCTCCGCTGCACGACATCGCCGGTGTGCTGGAGCTGATGGGCGGAGCGGAGAAATACAACGCGAAGCTCGACCAGCACTTCGCCGACGGCCACAACAAGCACTCCAACGAGCCCAGCCACCACTATGGCTATCTGTACGACTACAGCGGCCAGCCGTGGAAGACGCAGGCGAAGGTGCGTGAGATCGCGAACGCCGAGTATGCCAACCAGCCTTCAGGAATCGACGGCGACGACGACTGCGGCCAGATGTCTGCGTGGTACCTGTTCACAGCGATGGGCTTCTACCCGGTGAATCCGGCGAGCGGAGAGTACATGATCGGTAGCCCGATGTTCGCGAAGATGTCGCTTCGGCTGGCCAACGGAAAGACCTTCACGGTAATGGCGAAGAACAACAGTGCCGCGAATATGTATATCCAGTCGGCGAGGCTGAACGGGAAGGCCCTGGACAGGCCGGTGCTGACGTACAGCGCGATCCAGCAGGGCGCGACGCTCGAGTTCGTGATGGGGCCGCAGCCTTCGAAGTGGGCGAGTGGCTGGAGGGCGAAACCAATCGAGTAGCAACCGCTCTCGATTCTTTCGCAGAAGGAGCTTCGATTTTTCGGACATTCCCCGGTCCGGTTGGCTACAATTCCGCCCAGCTTTACGAGCCGGAATCCTGTGGCCTCGGAGGCGGGAGCTCTACATGAATCCTGTGCGTCACTACCCTCTGGCAATCATCGTCGCTACCCTCTGCTACTTCGGTTTGGGCGCGGTCTGGTTTACCCTCTTTCGCAACGCGTGGCTGGAAGGGATCGGCCGCACGATGGAGCAGCTGCAGATGAGCGGCGTGAGCCCGGCTCTGGCCTACGGCATTGCTCTGACGATGACTCTGGCTCTGGCCCTCTTCCTCTCCTGGCTGATTCAGGCGACAGGACCGCTGACGCTGGCACGCGGCGTGCAGGTAGCGGTGATCCTCTGGTTCTGCACTGTGTTTGCGACCTTCGCGACGGAATATGCATTTGAAGGCCGCGGCGTGAAGATTCTCGCCATCAACACGGGCTACTGCCTCGTGGGTATGGTGCTGATGGGCGCGGTGCTGGGAGGATGGACCAGAAAGATGGAATAAAGTCGTCAGTTGCAGGTTGTCAGTTGAATGCGCCTGACGCGTGGACCTGCAAGCTGACAACCTGTAACTACTTCGCGGAGGCCTTTCGCGCAGCCTCGAACTCGTCTCCCTTGAGCCACTGGATCGTCTTTGGAGCGGAGATCGCCTCCCAGCCCAGCTCCATGCCGAAGCGCACGAGCTTGGCGTTGCCTTTGAAGTCCCAGTCGGAGTGATAGTTGTCGGAGAAGTTGTGGTAGTCGTGGTCGACAAATGCCTTGCTCTTCTCCTCGCCCCATGCCTTGTCGTGTCCCTCGAAGAGCTCGCCCTGATCGACAGAGAAGGCCGGAATGCCGACGCGAGAGAGTGAGAAGTGGTCGGAGCGATAGTAACTGCCCGCTTCGGGGCGTGCATCGGGGACGATCGCCAGATCGAAGCGTTTTGCGGTCGCTTGAACCACCGCGTTGAACGTGGTGCGCTGGGCTCCATTGAGGTTGACCTCGCGCGGAATGCCGACGGGGAGGATCATGTCATAGTTGATGTCGAGCGCGATCTGTGCGGGCGGCACCGGAGGATGCTGACCGAGATACTCGGAGCCCAGCAGGCCCTGCTCCTCCGCCGCGACCGAAGCGAAGATGACCGAGTGTGGAGGCGGCATCTTGAGCGTCGTCCAGTCGCGCGCCATCTCCAGCAACATACCGCAGCCGGTGGCGTTGTCGGCGGCGCCGTTGTAGATGTTGTCGCCGGTCATGCCAGGCACGAAGCCGAGATGATCGTAGTGCGCTGTGTACATCACCGCCTGGTCAGGCTTGCCTGCGGCTACGTTTGCTCCGGGCAGCACGCCAACGACATTCGGCGACTGGAAGCTGCGCACGTCGCTTTCGATATGCGCCTCGAGACTGACGGGAAGCTGGGTCGCCTTGAAGCCTTTCTTTCCGGCGGCGGTCATTTCAATCTCGAGATCGAGATTCGCCGCCTTGAACAGCGTGCGCGCCACCTCGAGCTGGATCCAGCTTGCGGCAGCGAGCTGCGGGTCCTTGTTATCGCGCAGATAGGTCTTCTCGCTGGTGTTGGAGTTCTTCACCACGTCCCAGCCGTAGCTGGCGAGATCGGTGCGATGAATGATGAGCGCGCCAATCGCGCCGTGACGCGCGGCCTCTTCGAACTTGTAGGTCCAGCGGCCGTAGTAGGTGAGAGCCTTGCCGCCGAAGAACTTCGGATCGTCGGAGGGCGGATCGCCGACGATGCAGAGCACGACCTTGTCCTTGACGTCGACGCCCGCGTAGTCGTCCCATCCGTACTCGGGCGCAACGACGCCGTAGCCGACAAAGACGATGGGCGCGTTGATCTCAACCGAGGTGGTAAGCCGGCGGTTGTTGACGGTGTAATCGTCGCCGTAGTTCAGATCGTAGGAGTGCAGCATGATGGACATGCCACCGCCCTTGGGCTTGTCGGGCACGAGCGAGAAGTGCGTCTTGTCGGCGAGGGCTTTGGTCCCGACAAAGCTGACCTGCTGGAGATAGGTTCCGTTGTCGCCCCCGGGCTTCAAGCCATAGAGCGCGAATTGCGTGGCGATGTACTCGGCTGCGACCTCGCCTCCGCGGGTTCCGGGGCCACGGCCTTCGAGCAGATCGTCGGAGAGGAAGCGAACGTGGGCGCGAATCTTCTCGGGGTCCACCCCTGCCTCGGCGGACTTTACCGCGGGAGGGATCGACTGGGCGAGAGCGGCAGCGGAAGCCATGAGAAGGGGAAGGACAGCGATGCGAATTGTTCTCACTTATGGGCTCCTGAGAGTCGGGACGATGGCTTCAGTTTAGCGGCTGCGCGCGTTTTGTTTCGTTTTTTACCACCATCGGCAGGATCTTCCTCAGGAAGGCGCAAAGGTTGGACCTCCATGACATCGAGCCGTTGCAGGATTTTTCGCGCAAGTCCGGTAAGCGGCAGCGTGTGCAAGCGGCGAGTACGGATCCAGCGAAGATCGTCCTTCGACGCGGGAACAGCACGGCGTAGAGCACGATCATTGGGGCCGCGCGGAGCGAAGACCTGCACATAGTAGTTGGTGTTGGTAATGGAGTGGCGCACGCGAAGCATGGGCTCGCGGCCGTCAACAACATCGATCGGCAATGGAGGAAGCTCGTACATCCCGGGCATGAGGCTGACGTCGTCGGCACGTCGCTGCAGCAGCACCTCGGTCACGGTGCCGCGCTTGCGAATCGAGAGCAGATGCGCAACGGAGCGGCTGCGCTGCACCGCGCGCAGAAGCGTGACGTGCTCGCCCCGCGTCCTGCATATGGAGAAGGCGGGGCAGTTGAGGCAGAGAGGAGCGCGGGGCAGGCAGATGGTAGCTCCGAGCTCCATCATGGCCTGGTTGTGATCGCCGGCAGCATTGAGATTGCCATCGAGGCGGCGGCGGGGGACCAGCTCTGCGGCTCTCCGCTGCAGAAGAGTCCGGCTGATCCGCGTCTCCTCCTTGGGCCGGCCCATGATGCGCAGAAGGACGCGTTCGACGTTGCCGTCGATGACGGGAACGCTCTCTCCGAAAGCGATGCTCGCAATGGCCGCGCAGGTATATTCGCCGATTCCGGGAAGCGTACGGAGCTCAACGGAGGTCTTCGGCAGCACGCCGCCGCGCTCCTGGGTGATAAACTTGGCAGCCTTGTGGAGCATGCGCGCTCGGCGGTAGTAACCGAGCCCGGACCAGGCGGCAAGCACATCCTCTTCGCTGGCCAGGGCGAGCGAGAGAATGGTCGGGAAGCGGCGAAGGAAGTCATGGTAGTGGTCGATGACAGCCGCCACTCGAGTCTGCTGCAACATGACCTCGGAGACCCAGGTGCGATAGGGATCCCGGATACCGCGCCATGGAAGCTCACGAGCATGGGTGCGGTACCAGTTCATGAGGCGGCGACGGAAACCGAGCGGATCGAACTCGTCGGGAGGAATAACGTCAACGATTGCTTCGGGCTCGTCACCGGGATAGAGAGATTGTCGAGCGTGCATCGGAGGACAGTCTATCGTCTCTTGTGTGCGACGTACTATGGAGAAGTATGCCGAAGGCCTTTTTCCCAGCACCGAAAGTAACGAGACGGCACCTGCTCCAGTGCGCCGCAGCGACGGCCGGGCTTGAGCTGACGGGACCGTTCTCGTGGGCAGCACAGTCTTCTCATTCTCGAGAGAAGGCCGCCGAGACAGGAGATGAGGCACGGTTGAGCGAGACGTGGAATGCAGCCCTGGCATGCCTGGCGGGTAATATCCGCGCGGTGCCACGATATGACCGTCCTGTGCTGTTCGAAGGAGCGGTCTATCCGGGCATCTGGCAGGAGTGCGGCCCTCACGAGGGCCTGGTGTACGGGACGTTGGAGAAGTATGTCGCAGAGAAGGATCCTGCCAAGGCACCGCTCACCGTAGCGAGAAACAACCATATGGCGTTCTTTGCGCTCCAGCGAGAAGACGGCCAGCTGCCCGCCTCGATCAAGATGAGCGACGCAGGGTATGGGCAGATCCAGATGGTGGTTCCGATTGCGGCGACCGCATGGGAGCTTTCAGAGCTTACAGGCGATGATGAGCTGCTGGTGACCGCATACCAGGCGTGCAGCCGGTGGGACGCCTGGCTGCGCCGCTACCGCAACACGCGCGGCACGGGACTCGTGGAGGGCTTCTGCACCTACGACACGGGACATGACAACAGTCCACGCTGGAAGGGTATACCAAACCGCTGCCCGGACGACGATGCGAAGAAGTTTCCTCCGGGGGTTGGAGTACCCAGGCTGTGTCCCGATCTGTCGGCAACGGTATACGGTGGACGCGTGGCGTTGGCCGCGATGGCGAAGGCGCTGGGCAAACCCGATGAGTCTGCTCGGTGGGAGTCGGAGGCCGAGACGCTACGTCTGCTGATCCTGTCGAAGCTCTACGACGAGAAGGACGCCGCCTTCTACGATGTGGACACCGAGAACAAGTTTGTCCGTGTGCGATCGGACGTGATCAGCCGCGTGCTGGGTGAGCATGTGCTGAAGATGTCGGAGCGGCACGACCGGGGGATCTTCGAGGCTTTGTGGACGAAGCAGATCCATAATTCAAAGGCCTTCTGGGCTCCGTATCCTCTGACCTCGATCGCAATGGACGACCCGGCGTTCGTGAGGCCGATTCCGCGCAACAGCTGGGGCGGAGCCACGCAGGCACTGACCGCACTGCGCGCGCCGCGATGGATGGAGTACTACGGCAAGGAAGCTGAGCTGAAGCAGATGATGCGGAAGTGGCACGAGGCAATCATGCGCCACATCGAGTTCCGCCAGCAGATGGATCCGATGACGGGCGAGTTTACCCAGGCCGATCCCAGCGGATATTCGCCAGCCGCACTGGTGTTTCTGGAGTTCGCGCGACGGCTGGGGAAGACACCTTTCGTCTAGGGCATATGCCTATTGCCTGCTGCGTGCCCGATGCAGCAAGCTGGTTGCACTTTTCTGAACAGGTGAAGCTCGATGCGACTCAAGGTTGTGTGCCTGCTGTCTTTCTTTGCCCTGGCAACGGGGTTCTCCATGGCCCAGGGATCAGTCCCGACATTCACCCACACGGTGGGCGACAAGACGTATACCCTTGCGGGCGGGGCTCCGTCCGAGGGAAAGACGACGACGATCCCGACGGTACTGGTCCCGGTCGCGCTCGACTTTGAATCAACGAAGCTCACCGGCAAGCCCATTCGCCTGGATGCGGGAGCGGATGTACCGCGGGTGCTGGGCTCGCCTGTATTCTCGAAGTTCTCCTTTGGCGGTGGCGAGCCGACTCAGTACGTCGACGCGATGCTACGCTCCACGTTTCCGAAGGCCGATGCCTGGCACACGCTGCTGGGCAAGCCCGAGGTGAAACCGGTGACGGTGACGATCCCGGCAGGATACGGCTACGTGCTGACCTCGAAGAAGAGCGGCAGCTCAATCGCGGTGGTCGATCTCCAGTTCCTGCAGAAGGAGATCTTCAAGCAACTTCCAAAGCAGGACGGAAAGCTGGTGATCGCGCTGACGCATAACACCACCTACTACGCCCTGGGAGACGCCACAGTCTGCTGCTCGTGGGGAACGCACGGCGTGGATACGGTGACGGGAAACTCGTTCGTGCTGGCGAGTTATCTTCACAACGCCCCGGC
>DATHJA010000114.1:0-4880 GCA_035316475.1 Edaphobacter sp.
GTTACTCTGCCCGCAAAGCAATCATGGGGTCCGTTTTTGTGGCTTTTTGCGCGGGGATGTAGCAAGCGAATACGGCTATGATGATCACCCCGAGTCCAACCACAGTGAACGTGAGCGGATCGGCTGGGCTGACATCGTAGATCAAGCTCGTCAAGACGCGTCCCATTATCAGCGCAAGGATGACTCCTATTGCCGTGCCCGTAAAAACCAGCTTTGCGGCTTGTTTGAGAACCAGACGCAGCACATCCGTGCGTTGTGCGCCCAGTGCCATACGAAGTCCGAATTCGGGAGTTCGCTGGCTTACGGAGTATGTGATGACGCCATAGGTGCCGATTGCGGCGAGCAGAATTGCCAGGGCGGCGAATAGTCCGACGAGGACGAAGGCGAATCGAGGTGTGGCGACGGATGCATCGGCGATCTGATCCATCAATTGAACATCAGCAACGGCAAGCGATGGATCGATGCGGCGAACAACCTGGCGCACCGCGTCTCCGAGCAACTCGGGACTTGAGTTCGCGCGTACCACAAGCGACATGTCGGTGACGGGAAAGAGTGGTTGCAGAGCGGCCCACCAGAACGCAGGTTCGGCGCTGGGGCTGTTGGGCTTGTCTTTGACGTCGCCAACGACACCGACGACGGTATACCAGTCTTTCTCGGTTGGCTTGTCGTCGAAGGTAATTCTCTTTCCTACCGCATCTTCCTTCGGCCAATACAACGAGGCCAGGGCTTGATTGATGATCATGACGTTATGCGCGTCATGGTTGTCGCTGCTGGTGAAGAAGCGTCCGCGCACCAACGGAATGCCGAGCGCACGGAAGTAATCCGGCGTGGCGACGTGATAGCGCCCGTGGAAATCTTCGTGTGGAGGAGGTTGCTTGCCTTCGATATAGAAGCTTGTGTTTTCGTCATAGCCTGTCCACGGAAGATCGCTGCCTATGCCTGCGCTTTCGACGCCGGGGATCGAACGGAGGTCGCTGTCCAACCGATCGTAAAAGCGCGCGACGTCGACGTTCTTCTTGTAGTTCGCCGAGGGTAGCGAGACGTTTGCGGTGAGTACATGCTGCTGTTGAAAGCCGGGATCGAGATGCAGGAGATTCAGCAAGCTCCGGAGCATCAGACCGGCTCCGACTAACAGCACGCAGGCGAGACTTACTTCTGATGCAACGAGTATGTTGCGCAGACGGCTGGAACGTCCGCTGCCGGTTGCAGACCGTCCACCTTCATGCAGACCCTGCTTTGGGTCGATACGCGAGGCCTGGATCGCGGGCACCAGGCCAAACAAGATGCCTGTGAGGGCGCTGACGAGAAACGTGAACAGGAATACCGGCATGCTCACGTGAATTTCGTGCATGCGAGGGAAGTTGGCGGGCAGCAGTGAGACTAGGGCCTTTACGCCCCCCACTGCCATCGCCAGGCCGAGGCCACCACTGAGTAGAGCGATCAGCAGGCTTTCGGTGAGGAGTTGCCGAATCAGCCGCGACCGGGATGCCCCGAGGGCCAGTCGCACCGCGATCTCCCTTTGTCGCGCGGCAGCCCTGGCAAGCAGAAGATTGGCTGCATTGGCGCACGCGATCAACAGCACCATGCCGACTGCTCCAAGCAGCACCAGCAAGATTCGCCGGCTGGAACCGACAACTTCCTGATAGAGCGGATTGACCAGGACTTTCCAGATCGTACTGCTGTCGCCATGCTCGCGAGCGATCTGTACCATCAGCGAGCTCATCTCCGACTGGGCCTGCTCCTGCGTCACACCATCTTTCAGTCTTCCGATGCCTTCGATGTAATGGGACCCGCGCTGCGCCGGATTCCCTTCGAACGTGAACGGGCTCCACAGATCGACATCGTCGCCGTAGGACACCGAATGATATTCGTTGCCCGGGTGCCTGGTTCCGGGAGGCATCACGCCGACTACGGTGTAGGGCTGCGAGTTGAGAGTAATCTTGCGGCCCAGAATGTCCGTCGCCGCGCCGAATTGCGTACGCCACAAGCGGTCGCTGAGGATCACCTGCAATTCATTGCCTGGGATCTCCGCCTTCTCGTCGAACTCGTGTCCGAGCTGCGGGCGCAGACCGAGCACGCGGAAATATCCGGAGGTGATTCTGAATCCGTTGAGGTGTTCGGGGTCGCCGGAGTTGCCGGAGAGCTGCCGGTCTCCGCGCGTGAACGCGGCAAGGGAGTCGAAGGATTTGCTCCGCGTGCGGAAGTCGCGAAAGTCGAACGGGTTCAATGGGAACTTCGGATAGTCATCGCTGGTGAGGAAGATGCGGGCTATGCGTTCGGGCTGCTGGTAAGGGAGAGATTTGAGCAGCACGCTGTCGATCACGCTGAAGATGGCGCTGTTGGCGCCGATGCTCAATGCCAGTGTCAGGACAATGACCACCGCGAACACTGGATTGCCTATGAGTTGCCGGACGGCGTAGCGGATGTCCTGTAGCGTGTATGCGATGAAGCTTGTACCGTGCGCGTCGCGGCAGTCTTCCTTAACCTGCTCCTGGCCGCCAAACGAAAGCCGCGCCTGCCGCGTGGCCTCCTTTTGAGTCATGCCGGACTGCTTGTACTTTTCAACTTCGTGCTCGAAATGAAAACGGAGTTCGTCGTCCAGCTCCGTTTCTACAGTGTTTCGACGAAACAGGGAACGCAGACGAAAACGCAGGTCATTCAGCATGAAAGTGCCCTCACACGCTCTCTAAAATCTGTGTGACCGCTGCGGTCAGTTTTTTCCAGCTGTCGGTCTCCACCTGGAGTTGCTTGTGTCCACTGCGCGTCAGTTCGTAATATTTCGCGCGTCGATTGTTGTCGGATGTGCCCCAACTGGCCTTGATCCAGCCACGCCGTTCGAGCCGATGAAGAGCCGGATACAACGACCCTTGCTGGATCTTGAGAACATCGCTTGATATCTGCTGAACGCGCTCGGAGATCGCCCACCCGTGCTGCCTGCCCAACGACAGGGTTCTCAGAACGAGTAGATCCAGCGTGCCCTGTGGCAGATCGATACGTTGAGTTTCCAATGGCTCCCCTTTTGCTTCTACAAAAGAAATACTCCAACTCTTGTAGAAGTGCAAGGGGGAGAAAATCTTAATAAATTTGGCTCTGCCAAAGCGCCAAAGAGTTGGACCAGCGATGAGTCGTGTTCGGACATAGCAGATTCTTCCGCTTCGCTGCGGATGACAACCAAGAAGGGCTATTCCTCTCGCAAGGTCTTCGCGGGGTCGATTCGGGCGATGCGCAGGGTGGGGACGGTGGTGGCCATGAGGGTTACGGCTATGAGGGTTGCGGTCACGGCGATCAGGGTGGTGAGATCGTAGACAGCTACGCCATAGAGCACGCTGTGCATCGCCCGTAGTGCTGCTGCGCACAGGATGGAGCCGAGAACGAAGCCCAGTGCGGCGGCGTTTGCTCCGGGCGAGCCGATGTGGACCATGGCCTGCCGGATGGAAGAGCCCAGGGCGATACGGATTCCGATCTCGCGTGTCTTCTGGGCTACGAGGTTGGCCACGAGAGCGAAGATTCCGACGGCGCTGAGCAGAAGGGCGAGAGCTGCCATGGTGGTGAGGAGAGCCACTTCGACTCGCTGGGTTGCCAGAGTCTTCGCCAGAAGATCGCGCATGCTGTAGAAGCCCGAGAAGGGGATGTTGGGGTCGACACTCGCCAGAGCGCGCTGCATCTGCGCGGTCAGTCCTTCCACGGGGCCGGCGGTGCGGACGATCCAACTGGGCTGAAACCAGACATGGACCATCGGGAGCATGGTAGGCGGGACCTGCGTGGCAGGGATGTAGAACATCTGTTCGCCCATGACTGGAGCGGTGGGATCGATTCCGGGAGCCATGGCGACATCTTCCACGACGCCGATGATCATCATGTCTTTATTGAGGTGCCGGCCGACGGGGTTTTCGCCGTGGAAGAATCTGCGCACGAAGGTCTGGTTGACGATGGCTACGTGTTGGGTATTCGGGCCATCTTCTGCGGTGAAGGTTCGCCCGGCCAGAACGGGGATCTGCAGGGTTTCGAAGTAGCCGGGAGTGACGTAGGTCTCATCGGCCATGACCTTTTGCCCTGCTTCTTTGCCATCGCTGATGGGCAGGCCCCCCATGATGAGGGATCGTTCGTAGGGCAGGCTGAGGCCGGCAGCAGCCTGTTGCACGCCGGGAATCTGCTGCATGGCCGCGACGCTTTGATCGAGCATCTTCTGGAAGGTTGCGGGGTCGTGATAGCGCACATCGTCGAGAGAGGCTCGCGCGGTCATCACTCCCGTGGGATTGAAGCCAGGCGGCAGAGTCTGGAGGTGGATGAGCGTGCGGATGAGCAGGCCGGAGGCGGCCAGCAGCACTACGGTGAGGGCAACCTCACTGGAGATCAACGCCTGGCGCAGACGCAGATGACCGGCGCCATCGGCCCGGCTGGCAATCGCAGAGCGGAGATCGAATCTTCGCGTGGCGAGGACGGGAAGCATGCCGAAGAGCACACTGGTCAACAGAGTGAGGAGAAGGGTAAATGCCAGCACACGGCCATCGAGAGGGACGTCAGCCACAGGGAGAAAATTTTCCGGCAGAAGCAGGAGCAGGCCGCGCAGAGCGATGAATCCTGTTGCGATGCCGGCGATGCCTCCCAGCATGGCGAGCAGGAGATTTTCGACCCAGAGCTGTCGTTGAATCTGCCAGCGTGAGGCGCCGAGCGCCATGCGGGTAGCGATCTCAGGCGTGCGCCGCAGGATGCGCACCAGCGTCAGACCGGCAAGATTAGCGCAGGCGATCAGAAGGATGAATCCCGCAGCCAGCATCAAGACAAGGGCTTGCGGGCGCAGACTGCCTGCCTCGCCCTTCTGGAGCGGCACGGAGTAGAAGCTGACCTGTGCGCCGGGGTTGTCATCCAGTTCATAGGGA
>DATHJA010000115.1:0-7148 GCA_035316475.1 Edaphobacter sp.
CCTGTTGGCTGTGGCCACGCTGTTTCCAGCGCCGGCGGCGTTTGCCGCCACTGCGCGGAAGGCGCACCACACTGCTGCCCACAAGAAGACGACCTCGGCTGCGAGCGCCAAAGAAGAGCGCGCCGGCAAGAAGAGTGTCAAGACCCATAGTCATAGCGCCTCGGCGACAAAGAGCGGGAAAGTGGAGGCGAAGAGCGTTCGCGCGGCAGCCTCTCCTGCAGAGCGGCGCAAGGCGACGAGCACCGACTTCGTGGAGGCCGCCAAGGCCGCTCCCAAGCACGTGACCTATACGAAAGGCAGACGACGCAGGGGTCGTGCGACCGTCGAGACCGATTCGGTGGTGAGCGTGACCCGGAGACGGACGCCACGCAGGTCCGAGGCGGAAAGCGTGGCTGAGGAGGCGGCAGCGCCTATCATCCTGCCGACGATCTATAACAAGCGTGGACGGCTCGTGATTCCGCCGCCGCTCAAGGGCTCGCATGAGATCCTGGTGCGCCAGAACGTGGTGGCCGATCAGGATGGCTTGGACCGCATCCAGGACGACACCGACCTGATGCGCATGCGCGAGCAGCATCTGCTGGTGGCCCTTCCGGTAAACCGCGAGCTCGATGTGGACGAACGCCTGCCGGTGAACCGCCGTTACGCTCGTCCCTGGACGGCGCAGTTTCTGGCTACGCTGGCGCGAGCGCACTATGCGCGCTTCCACAGCTCGCTCCAGGTGAATTCGGCCGTACGCACGGTGGAGTTTCAGCAGAAACTGATCCGCACGAATGGAAATGCGGCTCCCGCAGAGGGCGAGACAGCATCTCCTCACCTGACCGGGCAGGCAGTGGACATTGCCAAGCATGGTCTTTCTCGGACGGAGATTGCATGGATGCGCGGCTACTTGCTTCCCCTGATCCAGGAGAGACGGATCGACGTGGAGGAGGAGTTCCAGCAGGCCTGCTTCCACATCAGTGTGTACAAGAAGTATGTCCCATCACGCACGGCTCCCCGGCGCGAGATCGCAGGACGGCACAGCGGAACGTCAGCGCTCGCGGTTGCGGTGCAATAAAGGCTCGCTCGGATCGAGTGAATCGTAAATATAGCTTTAGGCGACTGCTTCGCGATGGCCGGTCTTCCAGCTAAGGAATGCGGCGTCGAGGGCAGCCATGTTGTGGATGGCGTCCTCTCCGGTCGCGGCGAACGGGGTTCCGTTCCGCAGGGCGTCGGCGAAGCTGTCGAGCATCCTGATGTAACCGTCGGCGTTGTTGACCGTTGCAGTCTCGACGACGTCACCGCCCCGGCGCAGAACCATATCGATAGGCCGGTCGACGGTGAGGCCGTTTTCGGCGATGAGGACGCCATCGCTTCCGGTGATCTCGATCAGCGTGCGATAAGGCGTGCAGGCGCTGACGGTGACGTTGGCCAGGACACCGTCGGTCATCCGCATCTGCAGCATTGCAGTGGCCTCGACCTGATCTTCAGGTTGGGACTTGTTGGCGAGGGTGCTGATGCTTTCGATCTCCTGTTCCAGAACGTAACGCAGAGCGTCGATGCAGTGGACGCCGACGTCGCCGATGGGTCCTCCGCAGGCCAGAGACGGGTCCTTGATCCATTTGCGGGGCGCACGATCGGCAGGGTAGGCGAACTCGGCGTGGGCCAGCTGTGGCTGGCCAATCTTTCCGGCCTGAATGCACTCGCGGATCCAGTCGAGGCTGTGGTTGTAGCGGAAGTTCTGGGCGACGCCGTAGAGCAGGCCCGCGGCCTTTGCGACATCGGCCATCTCCCGCGCCTCGGCGGCGTTCATCGCCACCGGCTTTTCGCAGAGGACCGCTTTGCCGTGCCGGAGAGCCAGGAGGGTGTCGGAACGGTGCATGGCATCAGGCGAGGTGATGAAGACAGCATCAACCTCAGGCGAGGCGCAGAGCTCCTCGGGCGAGGCAAAGCAGTGGGCGATGTTGTGCTCGGCGCAGTTCTTCCTGGCGGCGTCCTGATCGCGGCGCCACAGGCCTACCAGCTGGGTCTTCTCGGAGTCGGCGAAGGCGGGAAGCATCCGCCGTACGGCGTGGAGGCCAAAGCCGAGGATCGCGAAGCGGACGGGGGAGGTCATGCGCTATCTCCTGTGTGGTTGTATTTACCGTGTTATTCCAAAGAAAGCGTAGCGGAGTCGAGGGAAGAGACTTCTCACTCCCCTTCTTTCGCGCCGAAGGCGCTCATCGCCGTCCGCGAAGAACCTAGTGTGTCTCGTTTTTGAAGATCTGCTCGGCGTAGAAGTTTTCTACCTTGGACTGATCGCGGAGCATCTCGAAGTAGGCGCTCTTAAGCAGTTGGGAGCGTCCGTCGCGAAGCTGCTGGCGGATGGCCTGCTGGACGCGGGGATCGCTCAGCTCACGCTGGCCGGCGGGCTCGCGCGAGATGAGCTTGTAGATGGCGTATCCGACGGGCTTGCGGGTCTGCCCGTCCAACACCGGAAGAACATCGGTGATCTGTCCGGGCTTCAGCTTCATGATGGTGGTATAAACCGACGGGTCGGCCTTCATCTGCGACTCGGAGAAGAAGCCTATGTCGCCGCCGCTCGAAGAGGTATCGGGGCGCTCGGAGAAGTTCATGGCCAGCGCGCCGAAGTCCTCGCCGCTGTCCAGGCGGTTTTTGAGAGCCTGGATCTTCTTCCTGGCCTCGGCGTCGTTCATGGCTTTGCTGTTCTGCAGGTTGCCCGCCTGATCGGAGGGCATGCCCGTTACCTGGATCTGTGCCAAGTGAAACTGGGTCTCCAGCAGGTTGAACTCGGACTTGTGCTCGTTGAAGTAGGTGGTGACATCCGTGTCGGTCACGGTGATCTTGGAGTCGATCTCCTTGGAGAGCAGCTTGTTGATCGTCAGGGTGCGGCGGATGTCGTGCTTCACATCGTCCAGCGTGTGGTTGCTGGCCTTGAGCTTCTCGTTGAACTGATCTTCGGTGTAGTGAGACTTCATCTCCTCCAGCTTGGCGTCGACCTCTTCATTGCTGGCGGTGAGATTCATCTTGGTGGCGCGCTGCTCGACGATCTCCTCGTCGATGAGCTGGCGGAGGACGTTGAGCCGGAGCGAATTGGCCTGCTCCCGGGTCGGCTTCTGCTGCTGCGCATCGCCGAGCTGGGCCTGATAAGCCTTCTCCATCTCGGTCTTCATGATGGCCTTGCCGTTGACCGTGGCCATGACATCGGCATTGTGTGTGTGATTGCATCCCGCGAGCGCGGCCACCAGGACCAGCGTGCCCAGCGCGGCGGGGCTGGACACGCGCGGCCAGCTCTGCATCGGGTTCCTGCTTGCTATTGCAGTCAACACATTCCTCACTCGCAAAATCTCCCTCAAAAAAATCCTTCTCGGTTACTGGCCAGGCGTATGGGCAGGGGGTTGTCCCGCTGCCGGGGCCTGCGGCGCATTCAGGGGTGGCAGGGGAACCGGCGGCGGCGGAGTCTGTCCCGCAGCGACAAGCGCATTGTCGATCATCCGGTAGACATATTCAATCGGAAGGGCACCTTCCAGCCGTTCGCCATTGATGTAAAGAGCGGGGGTCGCTTCGACGCCCAGTTTGCTCCCCATATCCATCGAGGCTTTAACCGCGCTGTCGTCCTGTTTTTCGATGCAGGCGTTCAGGGTAGCTTCTGTCACCTTTTGACGCTTGCCCTCTTCGCGGGTGAGGGTATCGAGGTTCTCATTCGCCTTGGCCAGGGTCTTCTCGGTCCCACCCATCTCCGTGGCGTGAGCGTGGATATAGTCGACAACGTTCCAGTAGCCCTCGGGGCTCAGGGTCCCCAGGCAATTCGCGTCCACCGCAGCGCGCATGGCCCATGGATGCTGATCGAGCGGGAAGTCGCGGTAGACGATGCGCACCTGGTCCTTGTACCGCTGCAGCAGCGCGGGGAAGATTTGGGAGTGCATCTTCGAGCAGTAGGGGCACTCCAGATCGTCGAAGCCCACGATGACGACAGGAGCATTCGGCGGCCCTCCGCGCGAGGGTCTGCCCTCGGCACTGACCAGGGTCTTGGGATCCTTGCTGATGTCGAACTTGCTGAACTGCGCCAGCGTCTTGCCGTCGGAGGAGAGCAGGAAGGTCATGGGCTTGGAGTTCTTGCCCTCAGCCGAAAAGAGGACCGTGATCTCGTCGAAGCCGGGAACGTCACTCCTGGTGCGTGGCCCGATGATCATGTCGTAGCTGGGCGGGATGCTTGCCCTGGACCGGATAAGAATTTCGACCCGGCGCGCGAGCTCCGGCGGAAGTTTGCCCCCTTCGGCAGAGGGACTCTGCGCGTGACAGCCAGCCGCGGCCAGCATCAGGACAAAGAGAAAGGGGCGAAACAGACGGGCTGCAGTCAACACAATGTCTTTGATTATCTCACGCAGAGCCGGCACGGCCGCTCCGACCGGAGGCTAGAAAAGCCGCTCGGCGCGGCGCAAGTTTCCCGCGGTCCCTATGTTGGCGAGGGTGAAGTTGAATCGGTAAGCATTCTCGTTACGCACCGTGCCGAGCTCGTACTTCCGGTACTCGATGCTGAGGCCGCAGCAGTCCCAGTTGTACTGCACCTGCAGGGCGCCGTACTGAACCTGAGTGTGGTTGAGGTCCAACCCCGTGTTGATCGCGGCTCCTAATCCCTTCTTGGTGGGGCCACCATAGCCGAGGAGGACCCGGAGCTGGTTGAAGTCCGAGACCGCGGAGGAGAACCCGGCGATGTTGAACCTTCCGGGGGCGTTCAGCCTTGCATAGCTTAACCCCGAGAAGATCTGCCCCTCATGGAAGTTGACGAGCACGTTGTTGGAGGTGAACTTCTTGGCCCCCGTATCGAGGTCGAAGTCCCACTCGACGTCGAAGTGGTCGCTGGTCCTCCAGCGCAGGCGCGAGACGAGAGGGGAGATATCGCGCGGCTCGGTGAGGAAGGCGATGCCGGAGAGATCGAGGGTGGTCTGGAAGATGTTGCGGGTCCGGGTGATGACGGCTCCGCCGAAGTTGGAGTCGAGGAAGTACTTCTGGGTGAGTCTCCAGGAGAGCAGCTCGCGGCCTCCGCATCCCGAGGAGACGCCGACGTATCCAGCGTCGGAGGCGGCTCCGGAGTTGACGCCCCCCATGACTCCGGCAGCGGCCGCGCCGGTCCATGCCGCGCTTCCCGCCGCTCCGCTGTCCTGTGGGGGGCAGGTCTCGGTTGTCTTGCGCCGCATGAAGAGCCTCTGGGTGACGCCGTACTCCACCTCGTTGGTGTTGCTGACCACGTCGATGTCGTCGAAGCGCAGCAGCTGGCGGAAGTTGTCGACACCGCGCACAAGGTGGTAGGCGGCCATGGGCTCGATGGTGTGCTTGACGTCAGAGCCGAAGAGGCTGTGCACGAGCGGCGAGGTGAAGGTCTTCTCGAGCACGGGGGCTCGTGCCTCGACGCCGACTTCGACGTCGGAACGGTTGACGGCCTCGCCGCTCTGGAGCGGGACCATTGAGCTGGCCGAGTGCTCATTGCTCCTGGTGTAGACGGTGTCCCGGACTGCGATGGAGGGACGCAGATTCCATCCTCCCAACTTGATCGGAAGCGCGACCTCGGGGTGGATGTCGAACCGCTCGGTAAGGCCGTTGGTGGCGAAGTTGGGCTGCACACGCTTGAGAGCGGAGATGGAGCTTTCCATATTCCACAAGGCTCCGAAGCCGCCGAAGCGATGCTCTGTGGTGGAGAGATCGAGCGAGGGCGAGTGGAAGATGCGGATCTGCTCCTCGGGCTGCGTGGCGGTTCCGGCCTGCTTCAGGCCCTGGTAGCGATCCAAGCGCAGAGCCCAGGAGTATCCGCCGGACTGATGCACGGCATAGCCGATGGAGAGGATGTCGCTCGAGACGGCCTGGTTGAAGTTTTCGGCGAAGGCCTCGCGGTAAGGATAGGAGCTTAGGTACTCGAGGTCGGTGACGAGGCGGGTCTGCGGGCTAAGATCGTAACGGCCGGAGACGACGGCGTCCTGTCCACCCTGGTTGACGTACTGTCCTCCGGTGACGTAACCGCGATCGAGCAGGCCGCTGTAGTGCGCGAGAGCGAAGTTATTGCCGAGGCCACGGTAGCGAAAGGTGGCCGACTGCTCCCACCCGCGCTTGGAGAAGTATTGGGCGCCGACGGTCATGTCGGCACTGCGGCTGAGGACGACATAGATCTGCTCGCCCAGGATCAGGCCACGGGTAGAGGACTCGCCGATGATGGGAATGAGGAAGCCGCTCTGTCGCTCCTCGCCGTCGACCGGGTGCGTGGCGTATGGAAGGTAGAACAGGGGAACATTGATGATGCGGAAGACGGTGTTCTTCGCCGTCGCCTTCTTCGAGTCGACGCTGAACTTGCCCGCGTACAGCTGCCAGTCGGGATGAGGAAGCTGGCAGGAGGTGACCGAACCACCATAGACGTCGTAGGACTGCGGCCCGGTCTTGACAACCATTCTTCCCTCAAAGAGGAAGGGCTGGCCGTTGTCGTAGACCGGCTTCTGTCCCGGAGGACGGAGGCCGACGGTGCCCTTGACGTCGTAAAACCGCCCGGTCTGGGTCTTCAGGTTCATGGTGCCATGACTGGCGGAGATGCTCTCGTTGTTCTGGCCGCCAGTGACCTTGAGATGCCCACTCGCGTTCAGCTCGCTGGTATCGCTGTCGTAGTCGATGTGGTCGGCCTCGACGCGGCGGTCCTTGTAGGTGATGACCACGTCGCGATCGAGAGTGTAGCGGCTGCCGGTCTTGGTCTGCGGGCCTGAGCTTTCGATCACCACCATCGATCCGTCGTCGGGGGCCGGAAGCACGATGGCGTCGGGATACCGCTCGGAATCCGCCCCCGGGCTCTCGGGCAAAGTCGTCTGCTGCTGCGAGGAAGGTGCGGGTTCCTGATTCGACAACTCCTGCGCACGCAACTGTGGATGACTGAAAGACATCCACATGATAGTTATCAGAATGTAAACCCTGTGCAGGCCACCGAGGCCCCGGTGCCTGCGGGTTCCGGCGACGGCATGGGCCGGGCGGTATGGACTTTGGGCCCTTACAACCGGTTCAGTTGGATCGAAACGTATCAGACTTACCACCACTCTATTGAGGCTAACCGAATTTCACCCTGTGTGGGTTTGAGGTTTTTGAAGGATCGATGAGCGCCGAGCGAAAGATCGAGACAGCGGACGAAGCCGCCATGAACA
>DATHJA010000116.1:0-17513 GCA_035316475.1 Edaphobacter sp.
GACCTTTGGCCGGATGTCGAGAAAGAGCAGAATCTCAGAGGTGGCCTGGGCGATGCCATGGTTGAGAGCCGCGGCCTTGCCCACCTGCTCCGGCAGGAGGATGGTTAGAAGGCGAGGCTGCTGGAGATGATTCAGGATCTCTGCGGTACCGTCGTTCGATCCGTCCGAGACGATGATCACCTCCCGCACAAGATCCGGCTCCAGCGAGAGAAGATGCTCTACCTGCTCGTGGATGCGCTGCGCTCCGTTATGCACGGCCATGATCACGCTGACCGAAGCATGAATATCTTCCCTCTTCCACGGACGCGGAAAGAACCGCGCGAGCAGGAACATGATTACCGGATAGCCGACGTAGGTGTAGGCGATCGCGGCCAACGAGATCCAGAAGAGCGTCTTCATTGCGCACCCCTTCTGCGCAGAATTGTCTTGATGGTCTCAAACATGATCAGCAGATCGAGCCCGAGTGTCATGTGCTTGATGTAGTAAAGGTCATACTCCAGCTTTTCGCGAGCCTCCTCAAGCGTCGAGCCATAGCCGTACCGCACCTGCGCCCATCCCGTAAGGCCGGGCCGGATCATGTGGCGAAGATCGAAGTAGGGAATATTCTCCGAGAGCCACGGCACGAACTCTGGACGCTCAGGGCGCGGCCCTACAAATCCCATGTCTCCGCGCAACACATTCCAGAGTTGCGGAACCTCGTCGATACGGGTCTTGCGCATAAGGCGGCCGACTCTCGTGGCCCGCGGATCGTCCTTGCTGGCCCACTTCGCACCGGCAGCCTCGGCGTCCGTCCGCATCGTGCGGAATTTAACGACGGTAAAGTTGCGGCCTCCCATCCCCACTCTGGTCTGCCGGAAAAAGATAGGACCAGCAGACGAGAGCCGCACCGCCAGAACTACGAACGGGAAGAAAGGAAGGAACAGGATCAGGCCCGTTGCCGCCGCCAGTGTCGAGACGATGCGGCGCGAGATCTGCTGCGACGGCTTCACGCGAAAACCCTCGCTGTAGATGAAGTTACTGGGGCGGAGTCCATCGAGATACAGCTTGCCCGTCAGACGCTCGAGTAAGGATCCGGCCTCTTCGATGACCACACCGTCGAATCGCAACTTCAACAGCTCACGTAGAGGGAGTTCTCCGCGCCGATCCTCGAGGGCGATCACTACGCGATCGATCCCCGGTGACCTGCCACGGAAGGATTCGAGCGCCGTCCTGAAGGCCTCCTTGCGCTCGGCCTTATCAGTCGGCATCGCCTCGAACCCGATGACCTCCATGCCGGCATCTCTCCGTGTACGCAGCGTCTCCGCGATCATCCGCGCGCGATCGCCGCCGCCTAAAACATACACGCGCTCACGAAAGACCTCGCGTCCAATGATCCACTCATAGGCACCACGCCAGATCACCAGGCCCAGCGTAAGAAACATCAGCCCCAGCAGAAGGACGTAGTGCGCGATATCGACCTGAGGGAAGAGATAGACCAGCGCCGAGAGCAGAAACGACAGAAAGCCGAGAACCAGCAGGAGGCGAAAGTAGATCTCCCATCGCTCCGAGATGCGTTGCGGCTCGTAGAGGTCGAAGTAGTAAGAGAGCAGAAGGGTCAGGACCGTGAGCGCCGCAATCTTGATCACACCGTACTCGTAGTTCAGACAGATGTATGTGTCCGGCCCAAGAATAAGCTTCGTCGCCAGCAGAAAGGAGCCGCTGACGATCAGAGCCTCGCACATCAACAGAATGATGGTGCGGGTCGAATAATACACATTGAAAAGTCGAATCATTCCGACGCTGCTCCCACCTACTCCTTGTTTGCGTTGTATCCGTAGTAGCTTCCCGTCTGGGGATTCTCATACACGGCATTCAGGACAAAGCCAAGGACGTTGGCAGCCCGCAGCTCGGCAGCAGCGCGCTGAGCCACGGTGTATTTCGTGACTCCGGAACGAGCTACCAGAAGAACTCCATCGCAGGCACGCGCGAGGTTGACGCCGTCCGAAACGGGCACCACAGGGGACGAGTCCACGATGATCCAATCAAAGTATGGAGCGGCCAGCCGCAGCAACTCCCCAAACCGGGCACTTCCAGAGAGATCCGCTGCTTTATCCCCTCCATTACCGCCGGGGATGAAGGTCAGGTTGGCGAGAGCATTTCCTCCCGGGCCTTGCGAGCCGGTCTCCTCGTGGCGCTGCATGATCTCTTCAGCAGACGCCTTCCCTGCGAGATAATCCGCCAGTCCGGGATGGGATTCGGTGCCTAATAACTCATGGAGCGTATAACGGCGCATATCTCCATCGATCAACAACACCTTGCTGTTCTTATGGCGTGCCAGGCTCACGGCCAGATTGGCCGAGATAAAGCTCTTCCCCTCCTGGGGTAAGCCGCTGCTAATGAGAATGGACTTGATTGGACGAATGTCGCGCGCCTCATAGACACGCGACCGCAGGCTGCGGAACTGCTCGACGGCAGGGCCTCTCTCGAGCAACGAGGGCAACCGGGTAATCGACGGATTCCATGTCCGTCGCGGAATCGCCGCAAGGTTCAGCCCACCGGTTCCTCGTGGAGTAGCCTCCACATCGAAGGCAGTCTCCCTTAGCGGTTCGTCATAGGAAGACGGCACCTCGTATTCGACCGCCGTTGCAGCCGATCGCGTGTCCAGTGTCTCCGGCGGGATACGCGGCTCATTCTCCGGGCGTTCCAGTTTTCTCTCCGACTCGGCCTTCTGGAGTGCTTCGTATATGCGGCTCATCGATCCTGCCTTCCCTTTGTGTCAATATCGAATGCTGTCATCAGGCCGGAGCTATCCGCTGTTGCGCTTGCGCGGCCACCCATCCCGCTGATAGCCATCGGTGAGATCAGAAATGGTTGCGTCTCCAGCTCGAGCTCCGCAGCGACTCCTTCAACAAGGGCGGCGGTGACCTGCTGCACCTGCTCGACATAGGCCACAATCAGAGCGTGCTCGCACAGCAGATTGATGACGCGAGGAATACCGTGGCTGTAGCGATAGATCAGATCCAGGGCCTCGGGAGTAAAGAGCGGCCGCATAGCCCCGGCAAGCCTCAGGCGCTCCCCGACATACGCATGCGTCTGCGTCTCTGTCAGGGGCTGAGTGCGGCACCAAAGGGAGATCCTCTGGCGCAACTGGCGCACGCTGGGGTGGCGGAGTTTTTCTTCAAGCTCAGGCTGGCCCGAAAGAATGATCTGCAGAAGCTTCTCCGAAGAGGTCTCGAGGTTCGTCAGCAGGCGAATCTCTTCCAGCAGCTCCCAGGAGAGGTTCTGCGCCTCGTCGATCACCACAACGCAGGTCTCTTCCATACGGAATCGCTCGATCAGCCAGCGGTTCAGCTGCAGAAGCATGCCTGACTTCGTCCGGTTCGCCGAAGTAATGCCGAAGTCCGCCAGAACAAACTCTAGAAAGTCCAACACTTCCAGGCGAGGGTTGAAGACAAAGGCTGTCGAGATCCTCCGGCTGCTGAACGAGGCCAGAGCCCGCTTAAGTAGAGTCGTCTTCCCTGTCCCCACCTCTCCAGTCAGGACCGTAAATCCCTTCCGCGCGGAGATACCGTATTCCAGGCAGGCAAGAGCCTCCCGTGTATGCGGCATCATGTAGAGAAACCGCGGATCGGGACTCGTGCCGAAGGGGCTGCTGTGTAGTTTGAAAAAGCTTTTATACATTCGTCATCCGCCCGCATTCACCAGAGGCTTGCCTGCCTGAAGGCCGGCTTTTTTATGCCGTCTCCAACCCCAGCGTCCTCCACCGGAGGTTGAGACATCAGGATCGTTCATTGAAAAAGAGATAACACCGAGAGTTGGGAGTTTTGTGAACGCCCAGACATCGCGCTCGTTCCGCATCGCCGTATCGCGGTATTCCCTCCAGGCGACAAGCATCGTTCCCAGGATGAGACCGGCCATAAATCCAGCGCCCACGAAGACGCCGCGCTTGGGGAACGTCGGGCTGTCCGGAAGATTGGGCTGATCCATCACGCTGAACTGCTCCCCTTGCTGGCGCCGCTCAAGATCGGTTGCCATCTTCGACTGGTTCATCTTCTTCAGAAGATCGTCGTAGAAGCCCTGGGCCGTCTGGTAATCCCGGGTGATGTTCTTATACTCCTCAAGAACCATCGGGCTCGAAGCGACGCGGTCCTGATACATCCGGATCTGGCTTGAGACGAGGCCCTGATCATGCCTCTTCGACTGGATTCCCTGGTCAAGCGAACGAAGCTGGGCGCGCAACTGCTGCACTGCCGGAGAATCGTTGCGGCTCGGGGCGGTGGCCGTAGTGGTCGTTGCCGGCGCCGGAGGGGCAGCGGCAATTTGCGCCCGCAAATCCTTGATCCTTCGCCGCACGGCGACGACATCCGGATAGTCGTCCGTATACCGGCGCCTGAGATCGGACTCCTCGTTCAGCAGGTTCTGCAGATCCGTCTGCTGTGCTCCCGGAGCAGCCGCGCTCCCGTGCTCTCCCGCAGGAACATAGCTCTGCTGCGTCGCAAGCATGGATTCGGTGTAGCTCTTGTCCTGCTCCATCCGGCTCAGAGCCTGCGTCGCGGCATCGAGCTGGGTGTTGAGGCTGGTCAACATATTCGTGTTGGTGGCCTCTTCCCCAGGAAGTCTTCCCATGTACTTCGATTGAAACGCGGCAAGCTTCGAATCCTGCTCATCCAGGGTGCGCTTGGCATCCGACAGCTGCCCCTTCAGAAACTCCGTCGTTCCCTCCACCGACTGCGCCCGCGCGTTCAGGTTGGCGGTCACGAAGAGCGATGCAATCTCTCCGCAGACCTGCTGCGCCGTATGGGCGTCCGCGTCCTTGTAGGAGATAAAGAACCCAGGCAGTCCGCCGGTGCGCGCCATCTCGGAGTGAATCGGCTTGATGTCAATGCTCTTACGGACCGCGTCGATCCGGTCGTCCAGCGACATCCTCTTGGTGCTGTAGAGGCTGAAGCGCTCAATGATCGGCTCCAGGCGCGAGCGGCTGAGAATCTGCTCCTTCATGGAAGCCAGCCGGGCAGTGATGTCTTCGACGACCACCGGCCGCACATAATCATCCGGCACCTTCTGCTGCTCGACCAGGATAAGGGTCTGCGATACATATTGCGGTGCAACCACGAAGGTAAGCGCGAATCCGAGAAGGGTCAGAGCGATCGCGGGAACGGCGATCATCCACCCTCTGCGTTTCAAAATTCCAAAGTAATCGTCCACGTTGAGCGTACGATGTCCCAGCATAAGTTAGCTCCTTAGAAATCTCCGAGGCGGGTGGACTGCGGCGTCCAGGAGACCCCGATTCCGAAGATGTGCGACGTGCCGTTGAAGGCGTTTGGGATCAGAAGACCCTGATTGATCGATTGGTTCTGCGCCGTATAGCTGGCGTACCCCGAGAGGGTGCGCGAAAAACCATGTGTCACCTGCAAGGTGCCGTACACCGTGTTGGTGGCACTGTTGACGGACCCGACTGCGGGGGAGACGTATAGCAGCCCTCTCGTCCGGGTGTAGACCAGCGAGGCCGAACCGGACCACCGCTGACTGAATGTCCGTCCCGCCGAGCCGGTTACTGAGTCGTACAAGCCTCCCGGCTGGACGCCCGAGCCACCGTTTACTCCGTGCATGTAGCGCAGGCTGTAGCTGGCGAGACGGCGGCTATAGCCGAGCCCGGCGTTCACGGAGTAGTTAAGCTTGTCCGGAATCAGGGCCGCCGCCGAGCTCTGAATCCACATCGGGCCGGCGGAGACATCCGTCGAGAGGGAGCGCGTCCACAGCCTCGAGTAGGAGACGTTGATCCCCTTCGTCTGATAGGTGACGCTGTTGGTGGGGAAGCCCGGAGGAAAGAGCGCAGTGAGATTGCTGGTGTTAAAGGTCGAGTACACCGCACTGAGGCTCATTGAGTTTCGCTGATCGATGCGATGATTCAGTGCAACCTGACCGCTGATCATCGATGTGTCCAGTCCAGCGCTCTTATCCACAAAGTGAAGGAGCGACCAGGAGCCGACGCCGCTTATCGAGGTTCTTCCGGTCAGACGGCGCTCCACCATGCCGCTCACCATATTGCTGATGCGGTTGCCGGAGAAGGTCAGAATACCACCCGCGGGCCCCTGCGACGGCCCATCGATCGGTATGGTTCCAGGACTGTTGATACCCGGAACTCCTGCAACTCCCGTAACCGGCGACTGCGGCAGGAAGCTGAACGAGTCGGACACGTTGAAGATCCATAACCCCTTGATAAGAGCTTGGCTTACGGCGATGTTCTGGTACGTCGAGGTCCCCTGTCCACCCTGGCCGAGCACCACGCCGCCGGCAAACAGAAGTGAGGTCGGATGGACCTGGCTGAGAGAGGAATACCCCACAACCCCGGAGAGCGCCGTCGCGCTGGTCGTGTTTCCCGAGCCATAGTAGCCGTATTGAACGACTTCGGATGCGCTCAGGGCATAGTGAACCGTGCCATCGACCCACGATAGACGGGGGGTCGTCGTACCGGCCGGCGTCTGAGTCTGAACCTGCGTCACCGTAGGCGCAGCCTGTCCAAAGGATCGTCCCGCAAGCACAACCGTAAACACGACCAGGAGAAGCGAGATAGAGATAGAAGTTTTCATCGGTTGGCTCATGGGACGACGATCGTGTCCCCCGGCTTCAAGGTTACATTCTGCGTATTCTCTCCCTTGAGAGCCTCTTTATAGTTGAAGGGAATCTTCTGCTGTTTTCCGCCTTCGTTCCGTAAGATATATATCTTCTTGGAGTTAGCGAACGCCGACAATCCTCCCCCCGACGCAATCGCCTGCAGCGGCGTCATTCCGGGCGTCATCGGCACCGGCCCAACGTGACCCACCTCTCCGACCAGAAAGACCCTCTGGCTGCTATCTGCCATGACTACGACGGAGACGTTCGGATCCTGAATATACTTCTTCAGCTTGACGGTAATATCACTGGCCAGCTGCATAGGCGTGCGTCCCGCCGCCGACAGGTCGCCCACCAGGGCCAGCGAGATCATGCCATCAGGCCGAACCGGAATCGTGCCGGAGAGCGAAGGCTCCTTCCACACCGTGATCGCCAGGGAATCGTCCGGACCGATAACGTACCGGGCATTGTCTACTCCTGTGCTCCCCTTGGCCGGGGACGAGCTGGAACTTGCCGCCGGTGCCTGACCGGCAGCTCCCTGCGCTGCGGCGCCGCTATTCTGACCTTCGGTTGAGGTCTCCGGCTTTTTGGAAGCATCCTGGGCATGAACAAAGACCGACAATCCTAAAACAAGAACTCCTGCCTGAAACCATCTCATGGGGTCACTCCCAATTCGACTACTATTTTTCCTGTAATTGCTCCCATTCTCCCTCATCCAGCGAAACGGCCTCCCCTGCCTCATCCATCGGCATTGATTCTGAATGGACTTAAGTCCATTCAGAATCAATGCGCGGGTTTGTGATCTTTTACCTACAATCACGTTCTTAGATTCCAATTTTCAAGAAGATGCATGTTCCGCGCTGTTAAGTCACACCGCCACGTCCAGCTTCAAATCGAGTGGCTATACTCCCAGCAAGCACAAGGAATGCCAAATCGGGCAATGTGCGGTTTTTTTTTTGAGGACAGCCCATCGTCTTATGTAGACCGACCACTGGGCCTTATAAAGCCCAAATTTTCACAGGAGTCTGGGACGATAACCCTTCCCGAAGCACTCTCATGGTATGCAGAATGGCAGCTTGAGTGGGAAAACTTTTTCCCTTTTCCCTACAACTATGGTCGAGTATGTTCCCATGGGACCGGCTTTGAATCCGGGAATTCCGCTTATCCAGATATTCTTTTCACGGCAAGCAAATTGCTTACAAAGTGAATCGTGGAGTATAACGCCCTAGAAACGGTGATCGGCAGCTTGCAAAACGAACAGCTTTCTCCGGAGATTCTTCCTGGCCTCGATCAGGTTCCCCTGAGCTCCACCCGGATCCAGATTCCGTCCCGCGCGTGGTTGCCGATCGCAGTGATCAGCGTCTTGCTCACTGCTCTTTATTACCGGATCGGCGTCAAACTGGTCGTCGACTGGTATAACATCGCCGACTACTCCCATGGCTTCCTGGTCCCCCTGTTCTCCCTCTTCCTGGTCTGGGACCGAAGACGGAAGCTTGCCGAGACTCCTGTCCGGCCAAGCTGGTCCGGTCTTCCCCTGGTCGTCCTGGGACTTGTGATCCTGATCTTCGGCGTCTATGGCGTCGACCTCTTCACCTCGCGTGTCTCCTTCGTAATTCTGTTGACCGGCCTGATCTGGACCTTTTTAGGAAGCGCAATGCTTCGCCAGCTCCGTTTCCCGGTCCTCATTCTTCTGCTGGCCATTCCATTTCCGGCCATCATCTTTAACCAGATCACCTTCCCTCTGCAGCTTCTAGCCTCCAGGCTTGCCAGCTCTACCCTGCCCCTGCTCGGTGTTCCCGTGCTGCAGGAGGGAAACGTCATCCAGCTTCCCGTTATGAAGCTGGAGGTCGCCGAAGCCTGCAGCGGAATCCGGTCGCTGATGAGCCTGTTTACTCTGGCCGTCTTCTACGGTTATTTTCTGGAACGAACGACGACACGCCGGGTGATCCTTGCCCTTGCCAGCATCCCCATTGCTGTCGCCGCCAATGCCGTCCGCATCGTGGGGACCGGCCTCTGTGTTCAGTACTGGGATCCGGTTAAGGCGCTCGGCTTCTTCCATGAGTTTTCCGGCTGGGTCATGTTCCTGATCTCGCTGTCCTGCCTCTATCTGATCCATCGCCTCATGCGGCTTGTCGCCCCTGGGAAAGAGGAGGTTGGCGCATGAAATCGCCCCGCTTCTGGACCGTTGTCCTGCTCATGGTCATGACTCTCGCCATGCTGATGCATCGCGGAGACGCGGACAACGTACCGTACAGCAAACCGCTGAGCCGAATGCCGAACGTCATCGACGGCATGGTCGCTCAGGACCTTCCCCTCGAGGACGATGTGCTTGCTGTCCTCGGAAAGGGAGATTTTCTGAACCGCATCTATAGCATGCCGACGGCTCGCCCTATCTCGATGCAGCCTTCGGCCGCCTATCCAGTCAGCCTCTTCATCGGCTACTTTGCCACCCAGCGCACCGGCCAGTCGATCCATTCGCCGCAGCACTGCCTGCCCGGAGCAGGATGGACCTTCGAATCCTCCGGTTACAACCATCTGGACGATATTCAGGGAAAACAGTTCAATGTAGGCGAGTACGTCATCAACAATGGTGAATCCAGGCAGTTTGTCATCTATTGGTATCAGGCGCACGGTCGCAGCATTGCAAATGAATATAAGGCGAAGGCGTACATGCTGGCCGATGCCATCCGTTTCAACCGAACCGATGGAGCACTCGTCCGGGTCATCACGCCCATCTCCGGTTCCGAACAGATCGCCGACGCGCGGGCGCGGGCAGTACGTTTTACCGCGCATATGGCTCCATACCTCTCTCAGTTCATACCCAACTGAGTTCATTTTTTTTACACGCCTCAGCCATAGCTTGGGGCGTAAGATCCATCTCAGAAAGTTCGTCTGGATGGACGATTGATTAAGGAAACGTACGATGAAAATCTCACGGGCTTCCGCTCCAGTTCGTCTCTCTGCCGTTCTCGTCGCCGCCTCTCTCATGCTTGGTTTCGCGACTGGATGCTCACGCGATCCCAACAAACAGAAGCAGAAGTATCTTGAGAGCGGCAAGCGCTATGCCAACGAGGGCAAACTCAAGGAAGCGACCATCCAGTTTTCCAACGCCCTGAAGGTCGACCGCAACTTCGCCAACGCTCACTATGAGCTGGCGAAGGTCTACCTCAAGCAGGGATCGGTGATGACCGGCTATGCCGAGCTGATGCGCACCATCGACCTTGCCCCGAACAACCTGGAGGCACGCATCGAGCTGGGAAACCTCTTCGTAGCCGGCAATGCGCTGGACAAAGCTACCGAACAGGCAAAGGCCGTTCTCTCCCAGAACACCAATAGCGCCGAGGCCTATGCTCTTCTGTCGGCGGTCGCGGCCCGCAAAGGCGATCGCGCGACGGCTCTCACCCAGATCCAGAAGGCTCTCTCCATCGACCCGAACAGGGCCGCCTTCCACACCACGCTCGGCCTGCTCCAGGGATCGGATCCCTCCACGTCCTCCCAGGCCGAGACCGAGCTGCGCAAAGCCGTCTCTCTCGATGACAAGAACGTCGCCTCGCACATCGTTCTGGGCTCGATGCTGCAGAGGAAGGGCGATCTTGCCGGAGCGCTCGAGCAGATGAACGCTGCCGTCGCCGCCGACCCGCACAACATCATCGCCCGCTCGAGCCTGGCCGACCTTTACATGCGCCAGAACGATACTGCGAAGGTGGAAGAGACCCTGCGCAAGACAGCCGATGACCTGCCGGAGGATGGCAGCGCAACCGACATGCTGGCAACGTATTACCTTCGCACCCACCAGCTTGATCACGGAGCCCAGGTCTACTCCGACCTCGTCTCCAAACACCCCAAGAGCGCTCCTCTGAAGCTCGCCTATTCCCGCATTCTGATCGCCCAGAAAGATCTGACGAAGGCTCGCGCGCTGGGCCAGGAGCTGGCCAAGACAGACAGCGAGCTTCCACAGGTGGCCATCCTGAATGGAATGCTGATGCTGAACGATGGCAAGACATCCGATGCCTTCGATACCCTCCAGAAGGCCTCCAAGTCCAACCCGGAGAATCTTCAGGTGAAGATCTGGCTCGGCCGGGCCGCCGTAGCGAAGGGGGATACTCCCGCCGCGCAGCAGGCCTTCCGGGATGCCGTCCGCATCAACCCACGGAGCAACGAGGCGCAGCAGGGCCTGGCGCAGATCTCGATTGACCGGCGCGATTTCACCACACTCGCGCAGCTGGGCGACGCAGCGATCACTTCCACGCCTCAGTCTGCAAATGGCTATATCTGGCGCGGGATGGCCGAGGGAAGCCAGAGGCTGAACGATAAAGCCGAGGCCGACTTCAAGGAAGCCATCAAGGTCGATCCCAACAACGCCACCGGCTACCTGGAACTGGCGCAGCTGCGACTTGTCCAGAAGAATATGACCGAGGCGAAGAGTCTGCTGGAGCAGTCGCTCTCCCACGATCCCAACTCTTCCCGCGCGCTTCGTCTGCTGGCCGCCATCTATGTGTCGGACAAGCAGGGAGCAAAGGCCGTCTCCCGCGTTCAGGAGCAGATCGCAAAGTCGCCCCAGAGTGCGGATATGTACAGCCTCCTCGCGCAGCTTCAGGGATCGACCGGGGACACGGCCGGCGCGATTTCTTCATCGGAAAAAGCGATGCAGATGAATCCCAACGATCCAATCGCTGCGATCGTCTACACCCGCGCAGTCATTGCCAGCGGCGATCCCGGCAAGGCAGTCGCCAAGTGGCAGCAGTGGACGAACGATCATCCCAAGGACTCCCAGGGGTTTACCATTCTCGGCACCCTTCAGGAGGCTCAGGGGAATCGCGATCAGGCGATCGGCTCCTATAAAAAAGCGCTGCAGATTCAGCCGGAGCAGCCCATCGCGGCCAACAACCTCTCCTACCTGATGATCGAGACCGGCCAGAACATCGACGTCGCGCTCTCTCTCGCGCAGGTAGCCCGTCGCGCCATGCCCAACTCCCCAAGCACTGCGGATACCCTTGCGTGGGCCTACTACCATAAAGGGAACTACACCTCGGCGCGCGACCTTCTGGAAGACGCCGTCAAGGCCAACCCGAACGATGCGGCGCTCCACTATCATCTAGGCCTGACCTACAGCAAGCTCTCCGACGCCTCCGATGCCACTGTGCATCTGAAGAAGGCCGTTACGCTTGCTCCGAACAGCCAGACTGCTAAGGACGCCGAGAAGGCACTCGGCCAGCTGAGCTGATCGTCGTTTTCCATCCGCCGGATCTGTGGCCCACACGCAGATCCGGCCTCAACGCTCTCCCTTCGGGAAACGTGTGAACAGTAAAACCATCGCTCGCAACACAGCCTGGTACGGGCTGGAAAACCTGATTGGCTTCGTCACGACGCTGGTTACCTCCATCGCCGTCGCGCGCACCCTCGGCCCGACGAAGATGGGCTACATCATCTACGTCACATGGCTGACCGGCCTTGTCCGGGATCTCGGCTCGGTCGGCATTCCCGCGACCACGCGCAAGTACCTGGCAGAGTTTATCGGTGGCGGCGACCTCTCGACCGCCCGCTTCATCTATCTCCGCACTCTCCTCATCCAGACCCTCCTCGCCTGTGTCGCCACCCTGGGAGCGACGATCTGGGTCTTGCACGATGCCCCGGCGGAGTACCGAGTCGCCGCGCTCATGCTTGTATTCAGCATCCTGCCGGCGATGATCAACTTCGTCTCGGCCCAGGCCAACGTTGCCACGGAAAACCTCTCCGCCAATCTGCCCGGCTCCGTAGCCTCCACGGCAACCTACTTCATCTTCATCATGCTGGCGATCTCCCTGGGGTGGGGTGTCAATGGCATCGCCTTCGCTCTGCTCGCCATGCGCCTGGTCGACTTCCTGGTACGGCTCATTCCCACCATGCGCCGCATCCTCTCCTGGGACAACGGGCATCCCCATCCTCCTAGCGACCTGCGGAAGCGGATGATGAGCTTCGCTGCCCAGAGCGTCCTGGGCATGATGCTCATGCTGGTGGTCTGGGATCGTTCCGAGCTCTTTCTCCTCAAACACCTCACACCGGATATCCGCCAGCTCTCCTTCTATTCGGTCGCCTTCAATCTCGCCGAACGCCTTCTCCTCTTCCCCAGCATCTTTGCTGCGGCAAGCGGAGCGAGCATCCTGGCACAGTATGGCCGCGACCGCACGAAACTGCCGGCGATGACGGCCGCATCGGCCCGCTACATCGCACTGATCTCCATCCCCTTGCACGTGATTGCGGTTCCATTGGCGGCGCCGGTACTGCTTGTTCTCTATGGCAAGCAATACCTGGGAGCTCTCCTGGTCTCGTCCGTCGCTCCCCTTCTCTGTCTCCCGAAAGCCTTCCTCGGCCCAATCCAGAGCCTCTTTGAGAGCGTCGATCGCCAGAAGTACTTCATCCTCACCACGGTGATCGCATCCTTCGTGGACATCGGCGTCGCCTGGCTTCTCATCCCCTCGCACGGCGCTCTTGGGGCATGCCTGGGAAGCGGCGCCGCACAGTTCACCGCCGTAGGACTCATGTGGACTGTAGGCATTCGGGTTTATAAGATCGAGCTTCCCTGGGGCTTCATCTCCAAGATCACCGCCATCAGCGCCTTTGCAGCCTTCTCTGCCTTCGCTGCCGTCTCACACCTGTCGCCTCTGTTCGGTCTCATCGCGGGATGCGTGATCGCAACCGGCGTGTTCATGGTGCTCGGATACATCGTCAAGATCCTTGAGCCCGAGGATCGCGACCGCTTCCGCGTGATCGCAAACGCATGTCCTCGCCCGATCGGCGCTCCCATCAACTATCTTCTCGATCGATTCACCCGGCCGCTCGCCGCCGATTCCACTGCCGTTTGAGATATATTGCCTCGCTTCAAAAAAAAATGAGTGAGGGGACTTCTCCCCTCACTCGCGATTGGATCTGCTGGACTATTCTTTTGCTCCAGGGCTCCCGGCACCTATTGCGGAGAATGGATTCCGACAGATTTACCTCAAAACAAATGCCTTTCTTTCTCTATGCAAGAGTGTCGGACGAGTCTCCGACAACGTTGACGACAAGGTGCAGATCGAATTCCAAAGATAAATTGTTAGAAATCAATGCTTTGGTCGAAAAAGAGCATGGCGGATATGCAAATCTTTGCCTTCCAATGAGGAAATTAGGACTATCGAGAGCAACTCTCCTGGTAGATTTCCTCTTGTGCGGCGTTCTTTCCTTTTCTTTCGTCAAACCTGAAGTGGAGAAGATAAGCTTTTCGAGGAAAACCGATTAGAACCGATATGACCTTCCGTGCCACAAGCCGCCAAACCATCCTGCGCCTCGCTATAGCTGTGCTCCTGTGGCTGGCGATCGTCCCCGCAGTCTTCGCGGCTGAACCGCTTTCCGGAACCGCTCTCGATGACGGCTATCGCGACATGTATAACCTGCGCTTCCCCGACGCCCACTCCAAGTTCCAGCAATGGATGCAGGACCACCCTCACGATCCCATGGGGCCTGTCTCCGATGCCGCCGCCTCGCTCTTCAGCGAATTCGAGCGCCTCAAGGTCATTGACGTCCAGCTCTTCGCCGACCAGAGCCGCTTCGACAGCAGGGGCCAGTTAACCCCGAACGCGGACGTCCGCAAGTCCTTCGAGGATCATCTCAACAAGGCCTCCAATCTCGCCGATGCGGCTCTCAAGCAGAATCCCCAGGATGCGCGGGCGCTGTATGTGAAGACGCTGATCAGCGGCATGCGCTCCGACTACGCCCTGATGATCGACAAGAAGAATATCGCTGCCCTGAACTACAGCAAGGAGGCGAGCGCCTACTCCAAACAGGCTCTCGCGGCCAATCCCCACATGTACGACGCCTATCTGGCCTCAGGGGTGGAGAATTATATGCTTAGTCTGAAATTCGCTCCTGTCCGCTGGCTCCTCAACCTTACTGGCGCTTCGACCAGCCGCGATGAGGGGATTCGACTTCTGAAGCTCACAGCCAGTGGAGGACACTACCTGGCCCCCTTCGCCCGCATGATGCTCGCCGTGGCCGCTCTCCGCGAAAACCGACCCCAGGAGGCTCGCTCCATCCTGATCGACCTCAAACGCGAGTTCCCTCAGAACTCCATGTACGACCGCCAACTCGCCCAGATTCACTGAGCTTCACTTCACGATCTTCCAGATGACAAAACTTTTGCATCGGGAATTAAGACAAAACATGTACGCTGAATGGGACCTTTAACCATCAGCACCATCATCCTAAAGAAACCCGAAGGCCTACAATCAGCATGCGTATCTCTTCCGTCGGAACAGCTTACCCCCCTAATCGCTATCACCAGACTGTTATTGCAGAATCCCTTCGCGAACGCTGGCAACACAAGATGGAAGAACCCCGCCTGCTTACCCGGCTTCACGCCAACTGCGGCGTAGAGTATCGCCACACGGTTTTTCCCCTTGAGCAATATCCGGCCCTCGACACCTTCCGGAAGACCAATGATGCATGGATCAAGGCCGCCGTCGATCTGGGCCAGCAGGCGATCTGTCGCTCGCTCGACCATGCCGGAATCTCCCCACAGGACATCTCCGCCATCTTCTTCGCCTCCGTCACCGGGATCTCGAGCCCCACAGTCGATGCGCGGCTCATCAATCGCCTGCCCTTCTCTGTCAACATCAAGCGGACTCCCATCTTCGGCCTGGGCTGCGTCGCCGGAGCTGCGGGAATCTCCCGCGCCTCGGACTACGTGCGGGCTTTTCCCGACCAGTATGCACTTCTGCTCTCGGTGGAGCTCTGCTCCCTGACCTGGCAGGACGACGACCAGTCGATCGCGAACCTGATCTCTTGCGGCCTCTTTGGAGACGGTGCCGCAGCCGTTGTCGTCGCCGGAGCAGACACGGAGCTCGCCCGCCAGAAGCGTGGCCCTCGCGTGCTCGCCACCCGCTCTACGTTCTACCGCAATACGGAGCGTGTCATGGGATGGGACATCGTCGAAACCGGCTTCAGGATCGTCCTCTCTCCTGATGTCCCGAAGGTAGTAGAAGAGAATCTTCTTCAGAACGTCGAGGATTTTCTCGCCGACAACAACCTCACGCGCAACGATATCTCGACCTACATCTTTCACTCTGGTGGCCCCAAGGTGCTGGAAGCCATGCAGACCTCGCTCGGTCTTCCCCCCGACGCCCTCGCCCCATCCTGGAAGAGCCTGCGCGAGGTCGGAAACCTCTCCGCCGCCTCGGTCCTCGCTGTCCTCGAGGACTACCTCAAGGTGCATCCCGGCAAACCGGGTTCCTACAGCATCCTCGCCGCCATGGGGCCCGCATTCTGCTCCGAGCTCGTCCTTCTCCAGTGGTAATTTGGGCGCGAAGGAGCCGGCATGTCCGCGCTCCTTCGCCCTCTACCAGACATGGAAGGCTTCGATGATCGGCGCTCCAACGCGGCCGTTGACCACGTCAACCCGCAGGACAACTTCGATGTTCTTATCGCGCCAGTTCTGCCCGACCTGTCGATTGAACTCCTCCAGCAGATCGCGGGAGGTCGCAAACTGCGATGCCGCATCCGTGCCGAAGCGCTGGAGCCCGGCAAGAACCACGATCATGCTGTCCGTCGACGGGTTGCGGAACCGGGCCACCAGGGCATAGTCCGGGGTCTCGCCGAAGGGCTTGGAGTGATCTCTCTCCCAGAACCGTCCCGGCTGCTGGGCGTCCAGGATACGTTCCTCTGGATGCCGCGTGAAGTGGAAGCGCAGCGGCTCCACCATACGGTAGGTCCAGTCGTTGTTGTAGGCTCCCACAAGAACCGTCGGATTTTCACGGATCTGCGCAAGCGTCGTGGAGGCCGCCGACTGCACCCGATACTCTCCCCCGCGTGAATTGAGTAAGGCCGCCACCCTTCCCATCGCCAGTCCGTTTTCGAAAGAGATATAAGGATTGACACTGGATTGATCCGACGCCACCTGCGTACCAGTGCTCGAGCGCGCAGAAAACGTTACCCCTCCAAGGCTGAGGATCGTCGGCGTCTTTCGAGAGAGAATCGGAGACCAGAAACGCGCCTCGGGGTCGGACCGTGTATGGTTCCACAGGCGAAGCCCTATACCTGAAGCCGCCAGAAGAAGAAGTACAGCGGAAAGTGCTACCCAGGTCAGCCTGTGACTTCGAGCCGGAGGAGCAGAAGTCGCCACCGAAAAATCTGGCGCGGACTCTTCCGTCGTCGAGGGCGTGGAGACAACCGGCCGCTCGATCAGGCGAAGAAACTCCGGGCGGTAAGACCGCGCCGTAAGACTTATCTGGATGGACGAAGTCGACACCTCATGATTGTGAAGCGCCAGCCGTTTGCGAACCTCTCCGGCCGAATAGCGAACGATGGTATCCAGATTCGTGTCATAGTCCGGCGGGCGACCGAAGACATCAATTCCTACCGTGCGCTCCTTGAGCGCATCGCCGTGGCCAAGCAGAGTCTGTTCGACGACATACCGCAAGAGGGCCGGGTAGCGCTTGCTGTTGGTGAAATAAGAGCTCTCCAGAACCTCTTCGAGCGCGCACAGAACCTCGGCATGGTCTTCCGGAGAGACAGGAATCCATCGCTTTCGTTCTGGTGGGATTGAAATCACTGCGGGGCAAAGTATACCGGACTGAAAATACAACCATCCAGTTTTGAATAAGTTGGAGATTTGGGACAAACGTTGTCCTGGCCTTGGCCGCCCCCAAAAATGGGACAAACGGTGAGTCACTTGCCAGTGATACGCCCCGAAGCCGATTGTGAATCCCGCCGTGGGACGTCAGGCCCCAACCGGCAAATTCAATCACTGGAGCTACGGGAATGGAAGTGAACCGCAGGGAGTTCTGTGCCGGGCTTGGCATGGCGATACTGGCCGGGACCGGTCATAGAGGATGGGCAAAACCGGATTCAACCCCGTACAAGCTGGTTGCAGATGTGGACCGGGAACGAATTATGCGGGTCGCCCGGGAGTA
>DATHJA010000117.1:0-3907 GCA_035316475.1 Edaphobacter sp.
CCCGTTCAGCGCGAGTTCTACAAGGAGCGCGACGTCGTTCAGGAAGAGCGACGCATGCGCATCGACTCGGCCCCCATCGGCCGCATGGTCGAACAGTTTCTCGCCACCGCCTACGTCGCTCATCCCTACGGCCGCTCCGGCGTCGGCTGGGAGAGCGAGATCTCCCAGGTCTCCGCCACCGAGGCCGAGGACTTCCACAAGAAGTACTATGTGCCTTCAAACATCGTCATCGCCGTCGTCGGCGACCTGAAGGCCTCCGAAGCGATGCCCGTGCTCGAGCGCTACTTCTCGAAGATCCCCCCCGGCCCCAAGCCTGCGCCCATGACCACGGTCGAGCCGCCGCAGTTCGCCGAAAAGTCCGTCGTCATTAAAGAGGCCACTCAACCCTTCTATCTCGAGGGCTATCACCGTCCCGACTATCGCGACCCCGACGACGCCGTCTACGACGCTATCACCGACATCTTCTCCAACGGCCGCACCGCGCGGCTCTATCGCTCGCTGGTTCGCGACCAGAAGATCGCCGCCGCTGGCGAAGGCTTCTCCGGCTTCCCTGGAGACAAGTACCCCGGCCTCTTCGCTTTCTATGCCGTTCCCCTCCCCGGCCACACTCCCGAGGAGATGCGCACCTCCATCCACAAGGAACTCGACCGCCTGAAGACCGAGGACGTCACCGACGAAGAGCTTACCCGCTTCAAGACCCGTACCCGCGCCGAGCTCCTCCGCGGCCTGGCCGATAATGATGGCCTCGCCCACCAGCTCGCCGAGTATCAGACAAGCTATGGCGACTGGCGCCAGCTCTTCCGCGAGCTCGAAAAAGTTGACGCCGTCACCAAGGCCGATATCCGCCGCGTCGCCAACAAGGTCTTCGTCGACTCGAACCGCACCAGCGCACGCATCGAGTTCGTCGCACCCAAACAACCCGCAAAGACCCAGGGAGGTGCGGAATGAGTCACTTTATGAAGAGCAATCGCTGGACACTGGCCGCGGCTGCGGTTCTCATCACCGTACTTCCCTCCACCGTTTCGCTCGCGCAAGCAGCGCCCGCCACTGCCCCGGCAAAGCCCGCGGCAGCTGCAGCACTCGCGCAGCCCTGGAAAAAGATCCCCATCCCTCCCCTGCATGAGTTCAAGCCGCAGCAGCCCAAGCGTATCGAGCTGGCCAACGGCCTCGTCCTCTTCCTCCAAGAAGACCACGAGCTTCCCTTCATCAACGGCAGCATACTCATCCGTGGCGGCAGCCGCGACGAGCCCGCGTCCAAGGTCAGCCTCGTCTCCATCTACGGCGAGGCGTGGCGCACCAGCGGCACCGCAACTATCGACGGCGACAAGCTCGACGACCAGCTTGAATCCAAAGCCGCCCGCATCGAAACCTCCGGCGGATCCGCGAACACCTCCCTGCGCTGGTCCAGCCTCAAGGGCGACTTCGACTCGGTCTTCGCCTCCACGGTCGATCTCCTACTGCACCCCGACTTCAAGGCCGACAAGCTGGGCCTGGCTCAGCAGCAGATCGACACCGGCATCGCCCGCCGCAACGACGACGCCAGCGGCATCGCCGTCCGCGAGGCCATCAAGCTCGTCTACGGCCCCGAAAGCCCCTTCGCCCGCCAGCCCGAGTTCACCACCGTCGCCGCCGTCACCCTCGACGACCTGAAGGCATGGCACGACCGCACCGTCCATCCCAACGGCATGATCGTCTCCGTCTCTGGCGACTTCGACTCCGCCGAGATGGAGCGCAAGCTCCGCGCCGCCTTCGATCCACTTCCCCGTGGCCCGGTCATCGAGCAGGAGAAGTTCACCTTCACCGATCCCAAACCCGGCGTCCGCTTCGCCGCGAAGGACGACGTTAACCAGTCCAACGTCCTCATCGTCGGCCTCGGCACCGAACGCTCCAACCCCGACTACTACGCGCTCTCCGTCATGAACGAGATCTTCTCAGGAGGCTTCGGCTCGCGCGTCGTGCAGAACGTACGCACCAAACTCGGCCTCGCCTACGACGTCGAAGGATCCTTCGGCGCCTCGTACGATCACCCGGGAATCTTCTACGTCATGGCTGGCACCAAGAGCACTTCGACCGTAGCCGCGACCAAAGCCATGCTCGAAGAGGTCGAGCGCCTCAAGACCGTCCCACCCACAACCTCTGAGCTCGCCAAGGCCAAGGACCAGCTCCTCAACGCCTTCATCTTCCACTACGACTCGCCCGACAAGATCCTCAACGAGCAGGTCACCCTCGCCTTCTACGGCTATCCCGCCGACTTCCTCGAGAAGTACAAGGAAGGCATCGAAAAGGTCACCTCCGCCGACATCTCTCGCGTGGCGAACAAGTACGTTGATCAGTCCAAACTGGGAATCGTCGTCGTAGGCAACCAGGCCGAGATCAAACCTCCGCTCAACAGTCTGGGCAAGGTCACCGACCTCGACATCACCATCCCACCACCTCCGGAAAAACCCGGCCAGTAAGAAGAGCTCTATTTCTGCTGCGGCGCAGCCATCTCCTTCAGGTACGCGGCAGAGAGAGTTCCTTTACTCTTCGCGATTGGCAGCAGCGTCGGATAAAACTGAACGAACGTCGTCTCCACCGCCGCATGCTGGCTATGGCAGCTATAGCAGGTCTCAGTCGTTGGAATCATCTTCGCCGTCTTGCCTCCGTTAAAGCCGAAGAACGCCCACTTCCCCTGAAAGCGTGCCTCATCCTTCACATGCACCTCCAGCCCCATTACGCCCGTTCCCTGGTAGCTGCCCTTCTGGTTAATGGACCCTCTCCCCTCCGCTCCTCGAACCTCCAGAACCAGCATCGTCTTGTCGGGCCAGTTTCCCGTTTCGAGAAACGACCTGTACGCCTCGGGATTGACGAAAACATTGTCGAACATGTGGTGTCCATCGGACTGCGCGGCGGGGTTATAACTCATGTCGAAGCCTGTAGTGAGATACACCCACTCGCGATAATGTTCCGGGAGCTTCATCTGTCCATCGCTGATGTACTCAGGCGATGCAGCCGGTGGCACCGGCGCATAGTCCTGGATAAGTATCGGGGAAACGACCGACGCCATACTAAGCAGTGCAACGATCCCTCTGCTAATCATGCGACCAAGTATGGCCATCGCCGTGTACACGCGTCCATACCGCTCGCTGCTCAATCCTGCAGTTCGCTGCATTGTTCAGCCGCACTCCGAACCGTAGAATACGATTCTCCCTATGGACGCGCGCTCCTCACGCCATCAGCCATCGCAGTGGCTCTGGATCCTCACCATCTGGACCACCGTCGGCCTCTTCGACGCGACCCAGAACGTCTTCATCATGCGCGCCGAAGGCATGCATCACTACTGGGGACGTCTCTACTTCTCTCTGCTGGTCGCATGGCTCCCCTGGGCTCTGGCTACTCCGCTGGTGCTCCGTCTTGCTCGCCACTATCCTCCCACGCAGCTTCGACCACTCTCCATCTGGTTCCGGCACATCTTCGCCTGCGTCTCCGTCGGATTCGCTTTCGCCGCGTGGACCGCCACTCTTGAAGTCCTCCTCAATCCCTGGGCCAAGGTTCCCGGCCCCGAGCCCTTCCTTCGCCTTCTCACCAACACCTTCTACAACGGCCTCTTCGCCTGCGCCTTCCTCTACACCTCCATCGTCCTCGTCGGCTATCTGCTCGACTCGCGCGAGCGGCTCGCCCTGCAGCAGACCGAGACCGCGCGGCTGAACGAACAGCTCGTCAAAGCGCAGCTCAGCGCGCTCCGCCACCAGATCGAACCGCATTTCCTGTTCAACACCCTCAACTCCATCGCCGGACTCATTCGCGAGCAGCGCAACGAAACCGCCGTCACCATGATCGTCGAGCTCAGCGACTTCATGCGCCGCGTCCTTGAAGACTCCAGCCGCCAGCAGGTTCCCCTTGGCGAAGAGCTCGACTTTGCCCGCAA